>JAFTLF010000003.1 GCA_017452885.1 Alphaproteobacteria bacterium | reverse complement strand
TTAAAGGATTGCGAGAAATTGCGGATACTTTGATTTATGTAGCGGATAATGAGGCTTCTGACATTTACAAGTCGCAACTTGAAGGAATAGCGGATAATATCATTTTGGAAAGACATGGCGAGTATGATTTTGGTTCGTGGAAACGAGGATTACGTTTAGCTTCGCGTTTATCATCATTTAATGATGTTGATGAATTGGTTTTGTGTAATGATAGTTGCTATGGTCCGATATTTCCTTTTTCGGAAATGTTTGCCGGCATGAAAAATTCCGCTTGTGATTTTTGGGGAATTACCAAAAATTGTTCAGATGTTTTGGAGCATATTCAGAGTTATTTTTTGGTTTTTAAGAAAAATGTCTTTAGCTCGGTTTTGTTTAGAGAATTTTTTGAAGGAGTTACCAAAGAAAAATGTTTTTGGGATGTGGTTACACATTACGAGGTTGGTTTATCGCGTTTGTTGGTTGAAAAGGGAAATTTTTGCTTTGATGTTTATTGTCCGTCAATTAATAGATTTGATACTTTAAAATTCGGTTGCAAACTTGTGGACATGCGTTGTCCGATTATAAAAAGAAAATTATTTACAACAGGATTATCTAAACAATCGTTACTCAGGTTACTTTGTGTAATGCCTAATGTTATTGTCCGTCGTCATATGGTCTATGACTATATTAAATATTTTCCTAAACGTATTGGGTTAGGAATTTTGCGTTTTATTTATCAAGACAAAGTAACCAAATCAGGACACCGAATTATTAAAATTTGTAAAATTCCGTTTATTGTCGTTTCCAAAGAATATAATTTTTAGTTTTTATAAGTTGTTTGTTTTTTTATATAGAAAAAAGAGTGGATAAGAGTCAACAAAGCTTGCGAATCAAACAAAGGTTAACTAAAGGTTAATTTATAAGATTGATTGGGGAATCGATCGTAATGAATTTTGTTGGGGAACAAAAACGATGGATGTACAGGATTTCTTGGTTCAAGAAAGCGACGGCATTGTAGTATCGGCACGTCCGGTTTTGATTGACGAAAATTATGATAATCGTTTTTGGTGGGGGTATTATCTTTGTATTGAAAATAATACCGATTCAAAAATTCAGTTAATTGGCAAAAATTGGCGAATTACTGATGAGGCCGGTAACAACTATGTTGATGACAGTATCGGTTTTAAGGGGGAATTGCCAGAGCTTGAACCCGGAGAATGTTTTGAATTTACATCTGAGGCTCCGCTTAATTTTGCTAATGCTGTTTTTTATGGGTCATGCCAAGTATTACGAGAAGGACAAACAGCTCCCCATAATATTAAAATTCCGACCTTTAATTTATCGACGGTTGCTACAAAAGCACGAAGAATCGTCAATTAGTAGTAAGTAGGTACTAAGGGCTGATTAACTACATATAGGTTAAGATATTGGTATATGTTGGATGTCATCTTGTTATTATAGTCATTAAACAGCTTGTCTACCATTGAACTCCAATATTGTTCTTTTTCGGCAATGTCAGTGTCGGCATCAATAGTCAATTCACGCCATCCTTCAACTTGAGTGGAGGCTTCGGACATATTGTTGGGGTTGTAGATACGCACGGCGACAACCAAGCGAGCTTTGTATTTAACACGGTCTTTGGTCCACATTTTATCGTTAGGCTCAAGGGTTTCGGTTACACTGGCATCTTTGATTATTACATCAGCAATGTTTTCACTGGAGAAGTCGACGGCTTTCAGGCGGTCAGATGCCCAAAGCTTTGCTGATTTTTCAATGGATACCGGAAAAAGATGTTCAACATGCGGACGAGTGAATGATGGCGTAAATTCAGAAACGACATTGATTTTGCTGACTTTGAGTTGGATTGGTTCCTGAGTGTTATAACGCGGTTCGGTATAACGCGGCAGTTCTTCGTTGTCAGACGGAAATAAATAAGCGCAACCGGAAAGTAATCCGCAAACAGCGCAAATTGTCAAAATTCTTTTAGAAATCGTCATGTTCTTCATCCGTATGTTATAAATAAAGAAGCTTAAATTACTCAAGCTTCTTCTACAATATTAGATATTGATTAAAAACTGGTTAAATCGTCACTGTTTTAAAACCTCTCCCTTGTCAAAGGTATATTGCTCAGAGCAGAAGTTGCAAGTAGCCGTAATTTTGTTATTTTCAACCATAGCGTTAATATCATCTTCAGAAAAGGTACTCAATGTATTGAGTAATTTTTCGCGAGAGCAACGACAGCCGAAATTATAATTTTTACAGTTAGAAATGTTCAGGTTGTTAGCATGGAAAAGGCGGTGAAGAAGTTCTTCCGATGTTAGGTTTGCATCAAAAACTTCATTTTCAGAAAGGCTTTGCATAAAGATCTTTGCCTGATTCCAATTTTCATCCAAAGTTTCTTGATCAATATTAGTATCTTTGCCGCCGATAGAAGGCATTTTTTGAAGCATTATTCCGGCAGCTGACCATGATTGAGAATCTCCTTCTGGAGCTTTTAAAAATAGTTTGAGATCTGTGTCAATTTGTTCTGATTGTTTAAAATAACGTAATGCGCATTCAGCTAATGTCTTGCCCTGTAAATCAACAATTCCTTGGTACAGTTGAGTATCGTTTCCTTGATCAACCGTAAAAGCTAAGTGTCCTCCACCTAAAAGGTGAGGAGCGGGTTCTATTTCACCAACTGTTTTGCGCAATGATTGGTTTTGTTCAAGGCGCTTTTGGTCATAGCGAGCGCAAGCGCGGATTCTTCCATCTGAAGTGACATCAACTACTACCATTGAAACAACACCGTTACTTTGTGTTTGAAGAGTGAATAATCCATCATATTTGAGCATACTGGCAAGCATTGTGCCTAAAACTGTACATTCTGCTATGACTGCAGAAACAGGTTGAGGGTAGCAATGTTTGCCTAAAATGGTGTTCAAAACGGAATTAAGGCGGATGAGTCTTCCTTGATAAGCACCGTTGTCAATAAAAAATGATGCACATGAATCAAAATTTGTTTTATTTTCGATAGGCATTGATGTTTTTTCCTTGTATATTATTTATTGATAGATTGTATAATCCAGTTGAAAGGATTTTTCAAGTGTTAGAAGAACTCAAAAGCCATAAAAAAACCAGAATCTTGCGTAAAATGACCAAACAAAGAATTAAAAATATTGGGTTGTATTATCTTAAACGTTTCGAATCTTCGGTTGATAATTTACGGACTGTTCTTAAGCGTCGAGTAGATGCTTATGCGTATCAGGATAAGGCTTTTGACAGAAATGAGGCGTATGCTTGGATTGAAGAAGTGGTAGAAGATTTTGAACGATATGGTTATCTTAATGATGAACGTTATGCCGAAATGAAGATTAAGAGCTATATGAGTGCCGGTAAGTCACCTCGTTATATTTTTGGTAAATTGCGTGAAAAAGGTGTAGATGAAGGGATAATAAATGGTTTAATGGATGTGCAGGATTATGACCCTCTTGAAGCTGCTTTGAAATTAGCCAAAAAGAAAAAAATCGGACCTTTTTGTGAAGATGAAACTATGCGTTTGGAACGGCGTAGTAAGGATCTTGCCATATTAGTTCGAGCCGGTTTTGATTATGATACGGCTGTTAGAGTTTTGTCATCATCAGTTTTTAATACATAACTTTGCTTAAATATAATCCGCAGGCAGGAGCTGTGGGGCCGGCGGCTTTACGATTTTTAGCTTCAAGAATAATTTTGATGTCTTCGGGGTGTAAGTGTCCATCTCCTACCAGTTTGAGAGTTCCTACCATGTTGCGTACCTGATGATGTAAAAAAGAGCGAGCTTCTACTTCAAAAATTATTTCATCACCTTTGGTTGATATATCAATCTTGTCCAGTGTTTTGAGAGGAGATTTTGCTTGGCATGCTGCGGCACGAAAAGAGCTGAAATCATGATAACCAAGCAAATGTTCAGCACCTTGACGCATTTTTTCAATATTTAATGGAACAGGAACCCACCAAACACGATTTTTTTCCAGTACGGGAGGTGTGCGACGATTTAGAATCCTATAAATATAACCTCGTCCGACTGCAGAAAATCTGGCGTTAAAATTTTCATCTGTTTTTTCTATTTCCAGAACAACTACCGGAGCATTTTGCTCACGTAGATAAAAATTAATTGCTTCGCGCAATTTCCAATCCTCTATGTCTCTTTCTAAATCAAAGTGAGCAACTTGTGCCAGAGCATGGACTCCGGCATCAGTTCGTCCGGCTCCTTGGACTTCAGATTTTGAGTTTGAGGAGGTCAAGGCAGACAGTGCATTTTCAAGATATTCTTGTATACTTGGACCGTTAAGTTGGCGTTGCCAGCCTAAGGTGTTTGTTCCTTCATATTCCAATGTTATCTTATATCGCATTTTATGCTGTCCAAATTGTAGTTATTATTAAAGGGGCATAAATTTTATGCCCCTCTTTGTTTTTTGGCACGTTCAACCTATTCGGCCGCAATTTTCAATAAATTGTTGTCTTGAGCAAAAAAGCCGAGCTGATCTTGAATAGTCCAGATAGTACGCAATGCAGATAAAGCTTTTTCTCCGGTAATGCGAGGAGTTTCTTTGCCTTTAACACAATTCATGAAATGACATAGCTCTGCTTGTAAAGGTTGATTTGTCGGGATAAATAATTGCTCAACACTGCCCTTTAAGCCATAGTGCATCCATTCAGGAATTTCATCCTGATTAACATACGGCATACGGCCTTGTGTATGAACATTGATACTTTGATTAATGAAGTCCATGTCGATATAATTGGTGTCAGTAGTAACAGATAATGTTCTAACACGGGCTTGAGTAATACGGCTAGCCGTCAGATTGGCCGTGACACCATTTTCAAATTCAATAACAGCGGTAATATAATCTTTTCCTTGCGGGCTAGATGGGGTTTTTACACTGGCGGCATGAACTTTGGTAACCGGAGATTGTACCAAAGATTGTATAACTTCCATATCGTGAATCATCAAGTCCATGGATACGTCAACGTCGGTAATACGGCCGGAAGCGGCAGACATACGTTGTGCCGTTAATGAACAAATTTTTGATGTATCGTTCAGCAATTTGTGCATTTGTTCAACAGCCGGGTTGAATTGTTCAATATGACCAACTAATAAAACAACATTGTTTTTCTTGGCTGCTTTAATTAAGCGTTGGCACTCTGCTTCAGTAGTGGCGAGAGGTTTTTCAATCAAGCAGTGAATACCTTTGTTAAGGAAAAATTCACCCACTTCGGCGTGTGTTACAGAGGTAGTTACAACACTTACAGCCTCGACATTGGCGGCAACTTCCTCCAAAGACGAAAAAGCCTTTATGCCGAATGTTTCTGCGGCAACTTTGCAAGATTCAGGAAAAATATCATAAACACCAACCAACTCAACACCAGGCAACATTTTGTATGTTTTAAGATGGTTTTTACCCATCATGCCGGCACCGATGACTGCTACCTTGATATTGTTAGACATAAGTTTTACCCCTAAATAGTTCATGAGATTTAATTTTGGTTTACATATAACAAGAAATTTGCTAAAAAGCTTTTAAATTCTTGTTACATATTGTTACATGTGGAAGTAAACGTATGAAAAATTCCGTAAAGTTTAGATTTGGTGCAATTCTGGCTCTTATGGCACTTGCGGCATGCAGTGTTAATAAAGAAAATAAAAACAGTGAGATGAATGCGGATACGTTGATTTTTGCCACAAATCCCGAATCGGTTAAAGGTAAACTGGATGTTTACACGACTATGGCTCGGGCAACTAAATATAATGTTGATGCGGCATCTCAAGGACTTGCAAAGAAAATTTATAATCAAAATCCGAATCTGAACCCCAAAGAAATTATCAATAATATTAAAAATTCAGATGTTAATGATCAGAGCAGATTGTTTGCCGCATCAAGGGTATTGGAATTTGCGGTAATTTATGCAGTTGCCAATCTTGAAGATAATGCGCAATTTATAGATAATTATCTTTATGGTAAATCGGCTCAACATCTTGCATCTGCCGCTATTAAAGTACATCAGGATGCTTGGTTCGCCAATCGTAAATTGAAAGAAATTGCACGATTGGTCAGGACTAAGAAAAAGAAAGCTGATGAGTTAAAAAACAAAATGAATCGTAATGGCACTCTTAGCTCGGAGGATTTAAAATATAAAAAAAGTTTGGATGTGGCATTGTTAAAACTCGGAGAATTTCAGCAATCGTTTGCTATGAATATTGCGGAATACGAACAGCTTACCAAAGTTTTACCTAAAGAAATTAAGCTTGAAGGGCGGCGGTTTTATGAGTTGGAAGATTTTGATGAAAATTATAATATTGAAGTTTTTCAAGAAGCGGCTGTTCGTAATCGTAATGAGTTTGCCATAGCCAAAGAAAAGATTAAAAATTATAGTGTTGGTGAAGTTCGGCACAATGTTTTGCGAGAATATCCATTAACTAAACGTTTGGATATAAACGGTTTTGAAATCGAAGATGATATTTATGAGCAGGCTTTATATGATAAAGCTTTGAGTATTGCCGATAAATTGCTGAATGATGTTCGTGAGTTGCGTCAGAGTAAAAAAGGCAGTGAGGCTTGGCGCGTAAATCAACGTATGGTTTTTGATGATTTGTCTGCCGCAATTTTGATTCAGGTTGAGGTTTCTTACAGGTTGGTTGAGCAGTCTGATGCCGATTATGAAGCCAATGAACGTGAAATTGCTAAAGTTCGCAATGCGATTAAAAAGCAGGAAAAAATATATCGAGCATCAGCGGATGAAAAAATAAGTTTGTTAAATGATAAAATCAGTCTGATTGCGCTAGAGCAAAAGTCTGCACAAATCAAAGCTGAGCGAGCAATGGCGTTGCGTAATCTTTATTTTAATGCTGGTTTGTCGCCATTTAGCAAGGCCTTAATGCGTGGTAAAATAAATGACATTACTGTTTCTCTTCGGGAGGCATTTAATCATGATTTAGTCGAAATGTTGTCATCGGTAACCATGCAGATGAAAAGTCGTCCGGTTTTGGAACAAAACGGTTGGGCCAAAGGAGATAATTGGTTGGAAGAGGTTGTAAAAGATGGTTATAAATATCGTAATACGCGCACACCTCTTAAAAGAGGAGCTTCTCAAAATGCACGGTTAGCACAATTAGGTGCTTATCGTAGTTATGATAGTGCAATGGCTGATTGGAAAAAATTAAGTTCTCGGTTTGATGTATTGGAAAAGTATAAACCTAAAATTGAAGAAGCTTTTGTTAACGGTAAAAAATGGTATAGATTACGGGTTTATGGTTTGTCGGATGAGCTAAAAATTGTTTGTAATCAGCTGATAGACAGCTATTTTGAATGTTTGCTGCAGTAAAGGCTTCATAATTTGTTTGTAAAAAAACAAAAGATATTTTATGATATAAGTTAGGTTGTAAGAATTTGAGGACGATTAGCTTATGGCAGATGATAAAAGCAGTAAAATCGATAATATTCGCTCAAAGATACAAGAAAGTCGGGCTGCATCTGCCAGTTCCTATTCCATAGGTGATGCTAAATCAGTTTGGCGAGCGGTGTCAAACGCTACTGATAACGATGTTGGGCGTGGAACTTTTTTGAACTCAATTGATTTTGTTGGAAAAAATCTGGAAGATGGAAAATTTGCCAATGAGAGTTTTAAAAACGCCAATTTTTCGGTTGCTAATTTGACCAATGTTGATTTATCTGGAGCTGATTTGCAAGGAGTTGACTTTTCAGGGGCTAATCTTACTAATGCCAACTTATCTGGGGCAAATTTAAGCGGAGCAACGTTATCCGGTGCGGTTTTGCATGGTACTAATTTTACCGGAGCAAAGCTTAATGGTGTTAAACTTCAAGATGCCGATTTGGAAAATGCAATCTTACTTGATATTGAGATTGATGAGTTAGGTATTGAGGAATTGCAAGCTTTGATTGAGTATTTGGCGAAGTATTATCCGCATAAGCTTAATTTGGCAAAAATGAATCTGACACTACTTAATCTGGCAGCTATAGATTTGAGTAAAGTTAATTTGCGAGGTGTCGATTTTACGGGATGTGATTTTACCGGTGTGAATATTATGGAATTGGATTTGAGCGAATGTATCATTACCCCGCAACAAATTGCTCAAGCATTGGGGCATGTACCCAATAAAGATGAGCTTGCTCGTATTATGGCTCCGAAGAAAAAAGCAGTTAAAAGTTTTAATGGGGTGGATATTAGTGACATCTTCTTGGGTGATGGGCGAGAGTTTGGAGTGTTGGACTTTGCAAACGATAAAGGGATAAGTATTGAAAGTCTTATGAAATTGGGCAAGAAAGTGTTTCGTCGCGGAGCAGAAAAACCACAAATTAAAGATGAAGATGCGCTTAAGAATATTCGTTCTGAGCAAGAAAATAAAGCCAAATCGCATAATGAAGAGCTTCGACGGATTATTGAAGAACGTAAGCGTAAGGAACTGGAAGTTCGTGTGGCGATGAAGCAGGAGTTAGAAAAAGAAGTCGTCAAAGAGGAACCTAAAAAAGAAGTTAAGAGAGAGTTTGACGATATGATTATTAACCGAGGAAGAGATAGTCGTTAGTACGCATGACAACCGATTTAACACTTGATGATGAAGTAAGTCCTGTAAAAGCCCTTCTAAATATATTTTTAGTTTTGGCTTTTACATTTGTTTTTTTTATGGTCTTTTCGGTGTTTTTGTTTGGCGTTGTTCACTGGTTTGTGTTTCGTGGCGGTGGTGAGCATGCGCATTTGTTTACGCATGGTGATTATGGTGTCTTAGAAAATCCTTTTTATGTTTTTACGGTTTATTCAAGTTGGTGGGAGGCTTTGGTACGAGCATTTCGTACACATAATTTGAATTGGATATTGTTATTGCCGTTGATAGCGCCGTTATTTTCTTTATTTGCTCTTTGTTTTGCTTTTATGAAAGGTTCGTATTCTTTTAATTTTTGGTATATTTTGAATACTCATTTTGCCAAGCTTAAAGATATTGAAAAAATGGGCTTGCATAAAGGTATTTTATTGGTTTTAGGGCGTTTTCAGAATTATATTTTAGGTGTTAATCGGCCATCAAATATATTGTGTATAGGTGAAACCGGTAGCGGAAAAACTTCTTCGGTAGCAATTCCGTCAATTTTACGTTCTGATAATGTGAGTATTTTGGCGATTGATAATGCAGGATCTTTAGCGCGGCATACCAGTGGTCATCGTGCAGAAATAGGCAAAGTGTTTTATTTTAATTGGGATTTGGCCGACGAACCGGATAAGGGTATTTTTTATCCTAAATGGAATCCTCTCAGTATTGAAAAATTACCGCCAAAAGGTAAAAAACGCGAAGAATATCTTAAAAAAATTGCTTCATATCTGGTTTTGTCTGATGAAGAACATGAAGATGGTAATTATTGGTATTGGTTATGTCGTAATGTGATGGGGACAATGTTGGAGTTTTTAACGGCAAAAATTTCTCAAGCTATGGCAAATGATTACTTTTTGGATAAGATTATTGAAAAAAATTCTCTGAAAAAAGAGGAAAAGGATCTTTTGTTGAGTTATTATTTATTGATGCCGCCGCAATGTGTTGATAATGCAATTAAGAAGTTGAAAAATTCTTCTAATTTTACTCCTGATGATTATATTCCGGTGGGAAGTTGGGATGGTATTCCAGACTCGTGGAAGGGCAAAGATTTGTGTCTGGGAATGCTGACAGATTGGTTATTACAAAATTATATGATGTCAAAAGATCAAAATGATCATGGAGATTGGCGAAAATGGCTTGAAACTCTTATGGTGGAAGCAGGAGTGTTTAATTATGGGAGTGAAATTATCAGCGGGTTAGAACAATTTTTGTATTTGTCGCGACAACAAAGACAGATTGTTTTTGTTTGTATGATTAAGCCATTAAAAAGTTTTATTAATCAGATTATCCGTGAAAAAACCAGTATGAATGATTTTGAGGTATCAGAATTTCGCGGTATTAAAAATTCCAAGACAAATAAAGTTGAGCCGGTTACGGTTTATGTTGTGGCAAATACCAGAAGTGCCAAAATAGTTAGTCGTATGTTTATGGAACTGGTTCTGGAGCGAGGAATTGTTGAGGGCAAAGCTAAAGGAGCTTTTCCGCTTTTGGTGGTGCTTGATGATGTTGGTCAGATGCTTAAAGTGCGTACATTGACGGAGGCAATAACCAAAGGGGCATTAATGCGAACATCATTTTTGTTGTTATGTAATAGTTTGAATAATGTTGAAAATACATATACGAAGGAAACATTAGAAGAAATTGTATCTAATTCTAATTATAAAATTGTGTTGGCTGAAGATAATAAAAAGATGAGTCGTCAGCTTAAAAAGCTTGCAATTTTTGCAACCAAATCAGTACAGATTTCTTTGGATAAACGACGTTCGCTTCGTTATAAAAAAGTATTTGCCGATGCGAATTATTTTCATCGTTTGGCTAAAGATTTTGAAACAAGCAATGATTTGCGTGTGAAAACCAGAGATTACCAAGTCGTTTTGGCGGAAGGATATTATAATAGACCTATTTTGGCTCGTAACATTCATTATATCAAAGATGAGAAATTTAAAGAAAAAGCAATAAAAGAAGCTTGTTATGGTCTTGATGAACAGATTATAAATCGGCGCAATATTCAAGATATAGGCACACCAACGGTTGATGAAGTTCTGAATGATATGGATTTGGGGATTGAAGATGAAACGGAACTTAAGCAATTTATGAATACGGTTTATGACGATGCAAGAAGTAAAATGCCCGAAGATAATGATATTAACAGTGTTATGGCCAGCGATATTTCCGATAAATGGCATGGTGATAATGAAAATGGTGAGCGTAATAAAAAAACAGCATCTGATGAATGGTGGCTTGAAGAAAAAGCGTTTATTGTAGACAACGCCTCAAAGACAGAAAATCCTTTTACTAAAAAATAGCTGTAAAACCCAAAAGTTTTTGTTATATTACGATATTAGTTTATGCGAATCGGAAACACTATGGAAGAAACTCTTTTTTCATCAACTGTAAAGCGCCCTTTGGCAGATCGTTTGCGTCCAAAAACTTTGTCAGAAGTTGTCGGACAGGATCATATTGTTGCAGATAATGCGCCTTTGGGGAGGATGATTAGAAGTGGTAAAATTTCTTCTTTTATTTTATGGGGACCTCCGGGGTGTGGTAAGACCACTATTGCGAGGTTAATTGCCGAAAACACCAAGCTTTATTTTGAACAAATTTCTGCAGTTTTTTCCGGTGTGGCTGATTTGAAGCGAGTTTTTCAATATGCACAAGAGCGACGCGCCAATCAAGGGCAAGGAACTTTGTTGTTTGTTGATGAAATTCATAGATTCAACAAATCACAGCAAGATGGTTTTTTGCCTTATGTTGAGGACGGAACAATTATTTTAGTTGGAGCAACCACTGAAAATCCGTCGTTTGAGTTAAATGCTGCGTTACTTTCGCGGTGTCAGGTTTTTGTACTTAACAGGCTTAGCGTTGATAATTTTGAAGAGCTTTTGGCAAGAGCAGAAAAAGAAGAAGGGCGTAAACTTCCGGTTGATGATGAGGCCAGAATGTTTATGAAAGAAACGGCTGATGGTGACGGACGGTATATTCTTAATCTTGCGGAAAGTGTGTGGAATTATGCGCAAAATGGTGAGATATTTGATAAAGAAAATATTGTTAAGATTATTCGTTCGCGAGCGCCAATTTATGATAAAGGACGAGATGGTCATTATAATTTGATTTCAGCCGTGCATAAATCGCTGAGTGGTTCTGATGTAGATGCGGCTTTGTATTGGGGTGCTCGTATGTTAGAATCAGGCGAAGATCCTAAGTATTTGTTGCGCAGAATGACGCGTTTTGCGGTTGAAGATGTGTCTTTGGCCGATCCTAATGCCGTGACGCAAGCGATTGCTTGTTGGGAAACGTATGATCGATTAGGATCTCCGGAAGGTGATTTGGCAATTATGCAGTTAACAGCTTATTTAGCAACAGCTCCTAAATCTGTCGGTGTTTATAAAGCAATGTATGCAGCGCGAGATTTGGCTAAAAAAACCGGTTCGTTAATGCCGCCCAAAAATATTCTTAATGCCCCGACTAAACTCATGAAACAATTGGGATATAGTGACGGATATGAATATGATCCTGATTGTGAAGATGGTTTTTCGGGAGCTAATTATTTTCCTGATGGTATGAGTCGGGTTAAGTTATATCATCCGGTTGATCGAGGTTTTGAACGTGAAGTTAAAAAGCGTGTGGACTATTTTGATAAATTACGCGCAGAAAAACAGGCTGCACGTAGAATCGCGATAACTAAAAAAGAGGAAAAATAATGTCCGGTGTGGAGTTAATAAAAGTTCGTGATATTGATGATGGTATGCGGCTTAATCGTTGGTTTTTAAAGTATTATCCGGGGCTTTCATTGGGAAGGCTTAATAAGCTTTTGCGAACCAAACAAATAAAGGTTGACGGAAAAAAAATTGATGCAGGATTGAAGTTGGTTGCCGGACAAGAAATTCGTGTACCACCACTTGACAATGAAGCCGCAGGTATTATTGAAAAACGAGGAATTTCTTCAAAAGATGCTGAATTTATTCGCTCATTGGTTATTTATAAAGATGCCGAGATTATTGTTTTGAATAAGCCGTCGGGAATTGCAGTGCAGGGAGGCACTAATACTATGCGGCATATAGACGGTATGCTTGATGCCTTGCGTTATGATTATGAAGAAGCTCCCAAATTGGTACATCGAATAGATAAAGATACCAGTGGTATATTGGTTTTGGCCAGACATCGGAAGAGTGCAGAGATGTTGACAAAGGCTTTTCGAGAAAGAGATTTGCATAAAACGTATTTGGCATTGGTTAATGGTTGTCCGCGGGTCAGAGAAGGACAAATTAAAGCTTGTTTGGATAAAAACGGGGATAAAATGGAAGTTTGTTCAAACGGTAAGCCTGCGTTAACATATTATCGAGTGTTGGATAATTTGGCGGATAAATTTGCACTGATTGAGGCTTGTCCGCAAACCGGTCGGACTCATCAAATTCGTGTACATTTGGAATATTTGAAGTGTCCGATTGTTGGAGATGATAAATATTTTGGTCGTCTGAAAGAAAAAATGGATGGAATTGCCAATAAACTTTTTCTTCATGCTTATAAAATTGATTTGTCGGGAATATATAATAAAAAACTGGAAATTTGCGCCCCTCTTCCAGAACACTTCAAAACAGCATTGTCAACCTTGGGGTTAACATTGGAGAATTAGTTTATGAAATTTATAAAAATTTTATCGACTATCGTTTTTAGTTTATTGATTATTTTGGCTATCGGAGGTTATTTGGTAGTTCGTCATTTTGACCTCAATGAATATAAGTCATATGTTGAAGATATTGTTTTGCATAGTACAGGTCGTAAACTTAGTATTAATGGAGATGCTAAGGTAGGCATATCATTGGTGCCGACGGTTATACTTAATGATGTTGAATTATCTAATCCGGAATGGGCAACAAATTCGCAAATGTTAAAAATCAAACAATTGGAGGTAAAGTTTGCCTTATTACCATTGTTGAAAAAACAAATTGTAATTGATAAAATTTTGTTAAATGCTCCAGAGGTTTATTTGCAGAAAAAAGATGATGGAAGAGTTAATTGGGAGTTTGTTTCTTCTGCAAAAGAGGCACAAATAAAATCAGTTAAGCTTGCAGAAGCAGAGCATCCTATTGATACCGAACTGCTTCAGGGGAATCCTCAATTAGCTTTGTTAGCAGGTTTTGCGGCGCGAGATGTCTTGATTAAAGATGCCAAAATACAATATGTTGACAATAAAACTATTTATGACGTGACAATTAAAAATTTTGCTATCAAAATTCCGGGAATGTCCGACAAAATAATTATTGATTTTGACGCAATTTACAATGGAAATACAATCAAAGGAGAGGCGACCCTCGGGTCTATTGACGTTCTGCTACAAAAAGATGTTGCTTATCCGATTTTGTTGACTGCATCGGCTTATCAGGCAGATATTGAACTAGAGGGTAGTGTTATTGGGGTGTTGACAGATAAACCGATTTATGCGTTTGAGAGTAATTTGTATAATCCGGCGGGTAATTTTGGAATGCCGGAAACAACATTGGATGCAAGAATTGATGGAGATATTAGCGGTGCCAAACTGGTTATTAACACTTTGAATATTGCCAATAATTTGTTAAGCGGTAATATGGTGCTTGAGTGGGGCGGACGTTTACCGCATATTAAGGCTGATTTGAAGAGTAATCAATTTAATTTGGAGAGTCTTAATGCAAAATCATCACCGCTGGTTTTTGAATTTCCGTCATTGATAGCTAATGCACATGCTTTGAGTATGGTTTCTGATGAGGAAATTCCTTATCAGGTATTGAAAAATTTTAATGCTGATGTGACGCTGAATATCAAAAAATTGATTATTAATTCGGCAGTACAGGCAGATAATGTTTATACCGCAATCAAACTTAATAATGGTGTTTTGAATGTTTCTCCACTAAAACTTAGTTTTGGGGGTGGAGAGATTGATGGAAAAATGACAGTTGACTCTTCTCAGTATAAGGTTGTTTTTGATCTGAACAGTAACAATATGAAATTGCAAAATTTGCATTCGGAATTTATAGTTAACGGCAAGAATGATTTTGGTGTATTGAGTGGCGGAAACGTAGATATATATGCAAATGGAATGTCGGTCGGTTCAACTTACAAACAACTGGTTAATAATATGAATGGACGGTTGGTGGCAATTGTTGATAAATCGATTGTGCAGGCCGGTGGTTTGGGATTTTTGAAGAACAATCTTTTAACGCAAATTTTGAATGTTCTTAAGATTGATACCGATAAATCAAATAAATTGGATATGACTTGTGCTGTTGTTCGAGCAGATATTGCCGGAGGAAATGCTGTTTTTCCGCTAGGTATTGTGTTTGACTCAAAACAGTTGATGATTGTTAGTGATGGAAAGATAAATTTGATTAATGATAAGCTTGATTTTACGATTGAGCCATCGATGAATAAACTTGCTAGTGGTAATCTGACACGGGCTTTGGCATCGTTTATAAAAGTTGGCGGAACAATTGATAATCCGAAAATTGGTCTTGATGATAAACAGGCATTAAAAACAATTGTCGGTGTGGCGGCAACAGGAGGAATGTCTTATCTGGGATCGCAGGTGTTTTTAAATGGTGATGGAAGTCCTTGTTATACGGCTTTGGAAGGGACTCCGTATGCCGTGCGTTTTCCGAAGCCAAGCGGGGTTAAAGCAACAACTCAAAATGTAGTTAAGGGAACGGAAGATCAAATTAAACAGGGTTTGAAAGATTTGAAAAATACTGCTAGAGGTATTTTAAAATCGTTTCAAATGAAATAAAGGGGGCAAAATGTCTATTCAACTTGAACAAGCAACAGCCGATATAAAAATGTATCGCACAGAGATTATTGATAAGCTGATGAAATATACGGCAACTGATATGTTGTTGTTTTGGGGGACAGACAGAGAGTTGATTGCTGAACAACAAAAGTATTGGGAGCCTCTTTTGAAATGGGCAGAAAAGGAGTTTGACGGAAATTTTAAGAAAACTCACGGCTTGGATGTCAGTGAAGAAAATTTGCAATCAGGTTATCGTTTGAAAGCTTTTTTGGAGCGCCTGAGTGATCGAGAATTGGCGGCGTATTATTTGGCAGCACTAAATATGCGTTCGGTATTGTTAGCGGCAGCGTTGGTAAAAAAACAAATAACAGCGGAGCAGGCTTATGGAGCAGCATATCTTGAGCAACTTTTTCAGGAAAAAAAATGGGGAAAAGATGAAGATGCTGCCGCAAAATTGGCAGAGCGCAAAAAAGAATTGTATGAAATTGAAGATTTTTTAAAACAATGAAAGAAGTTTATATTAAAGTTAAGGGCAGGGTACAAGGAATAGGTTATCGTTGGTTTGCGGTGAAAGAGGCGCAACGTATCGGAGGAATCTCGGGGTGGGTACATAATGCCGCAGACGGAAGTGTTGAAATTCTTATGCGTGCAGATGAAAATAAGCTTGATGAAATGATTTTAGCTTGCCGCAAAGGGCCGGCTCTTGCCAGAGTTGATAGTGTTGATTTTATTGTCGGGCGCATCAGTAGTTTTTTGCCAGAAATAGAAGATGGTGTTTTTAAGCGGGTGTAAAAATTCATCTTAATGATTGTTTAATCCAATGGTCTATTGTTTTTGCTTTGATTATGAATAATTTAAATTGGTCATTTAATCAAAGGAGTAAAACTATGTTGGTTGAGAAAACAAAAGAAAACCTGAAAGAGTGCCAATGTCATAATTGCCCGTCGTATACCTTGGGGTGCAAAATAAAAAATTATCCGATTGACGCGATTAAAATGTTTGAAGATATTGACAATTTGGAGCATCTTGAACGTATGTTTTGTGCTTTTGAAAAAAGTCATTGTATTGAGGAAGATCACGGATGTCTTTGTGAAACTTGTCCGATTTATGCCAAATATGATTTAGTGCGTGATGAATATTGTATGAAAACAGGTGGAAATTTGTCGCACAAATGTATGGTAGGGTTGGATGAAGAAGCTAATCATCCGCAATCTTCGGAAGTTTATGATGTCGGTGGAGCGCGGCATTAATTCTTCTCCAATTTCAATTGTGCAAGCATACAAACAAGCTTATGAATTGGCAAATCAGACTTCAGAACCTGACAGAACTATTCAGGCTTATGCAAAAATGATTGATTTTTGTGCTAATACTGAATCTTGTCGTTGGAATCCCAGTATTAAGCGGAATACGTTATTGTATTGGGCTCATAACAATATTGCTAAAGCTTTAAAAGAAAAAAATCAGCCAATGGAGGCTTTAAGGTATTGGCAGAAAGCCATTTATTTGTCTGGGGATAATCAGCAAAAAATTTGTGTGTGGGAACAGATGCTGGAAACATGGGGCACGGCTCCAGTATGTATTATTCGTCGTTGTAAAGAAATTATCAAAATTATCGGACAACTTATTCCGATATATGTGCAAGAAGGGCAGCAATATGAAGTTGTTCGTTTGAAAAAGCTCAAGGAAAAAATTTTTGAGTTATTGAAAAAGGCCGGAAATTAATCCGGCCTTTGGTTTATCGGTTGCAAAGTATTTGAAATTCATCTTTTTTATGTTGAAGCATTTCGGCATTGTTTCCTTGTAGTGGCATAAATTTGCGGGCGATTGTGTATTGAGGAAGTAAATTTTTGATTTCGTCAAGCTGTCGCCCCCACATTTGAGGATGAATACGTATTTTTTTCCCTTGTCCGGCTGAAACTTTGGGCGTAACTTCACCGCTTTGAGCATCTTCAAATTCTTTTAAGCTTAATTTAATGACCTCAAGTGTATCAGGAATCAAAAATTCGATTTCTTCATTGCTGTTAATGTAGTTGCGAACCTCAAAAATGGCATCATTATCTTGCCATTCGACAATGGAACCGGCAAAAAGCCAATTTCCCAATGTGCGAGTATATTCATAATTTTGGCTGATGTTGGTAAGTTTTCCGTCATGAAAACCAAGACAATAGCCACGGTTTTGTAATGTTTCCAGTTCTGGCATATATTTTTGGTAGTTCCACTCTTGAGGATTTTGATACCAGTCATCAATTGCTTGGCGATAGGCGCGGGCAACGGTTGCGGCATAATATTCAGTTTTGTTGCGTCCTTCAACTTTAAGAGAATCCATGCCAATTGAAAGTAAATCGTTTAATCTCGG
>JAFTLF010000025.1 GCA_017452885.1 Alphaproteobacteria bacterium | reverse complement strand
GCTTTTCTGTCATTTTTTATAAACATAATGATAACACGTATGGCGAGTTACACTCGGACTTGATACGAGGGTTCAAAAAATATGAAGATTTATTATAGTGGATTCTCGGGTCTAGCACTACATGCTGCCCAAGAATAACTAAAAGAACAAAAAAAGGAAAACAAAAAAAGCAGTCCCGAAATAAATCGGGACTGCCTTATGACTTTTTGTCTTATTAAAATTAGAACAATTTCAATACTGACTGAGAAGCCTGTGAAGCCAAAGACAAAGAGTTAATTGCCAATTGCTGTCTGGTTTGCAGAGCAAGCATATTAGCTGATTCTTCGTTCATATCGGCCAAGGTCAATTTATCTGCACCTTCGGTCAAAACGTCAATTAAATTCTCTGTGAATTCCTGACGATTTTGAACGATAGAGTAGTTGTTACCAAAAGTAGAAGCCATTGAACGCAATGTGTTAATTGCTTTCTCTACTTCTTCAATTGAGGTGCTGATAGCCTCTTTATTGGCTTTAATATCAACTTTGACTGCTGCTTCATACTCTGCCTGTGCTGCTGCTTCATTTGCTTTAGCGGTTTCAGCTGCTTTTACAGCATTTGCATAAACTCCTTCGGCATTAGTAATTGCTTCTTTCTTTGCATCTTCAGTTGCAAACATATCGTCATCACCACTACCGACTGTTCCGGCTTTTGCCTCTTCAACATCTTCCAAAGCTGCTGTTACAGCATCGTTAGCAGCTTTAGTTAAATCTTGTTTGGCTTTCAAAGTTGTTTCAGCTGCTGCAGATGTTCCTTTGGCATCCCAAGTACCTGCCACAGCAATATCAAGCTCGTCAGCACTAGCCTTTTCACCTTTAACAGTGATTGAAGATGTACGACCTTCATTAAAAGTAACGGTCAAATCATCACCTGCCAAAAGGTTTACACCTTTGTAGCTAGAATCGCCTGCCAATTGGGTAATCTGGGTACGAATATCATTAAACTGTTTTTGATATGCTTCAATTTCTTCCATATTTGCAGAATCCAAAGCACTGTTGGCAACAGCTTTGGCCTGCTCAGCAAAAGATGTGATAGATTCGATTGCTTGGTCTGCAGCTTTAATGGTCTGAATAGCCTGTCCCATGCTATCAAGCAAAGAGCTTAAGTCGCCGGCACGGTTGTTAAGGCTTTGAGCTGTGTAGTAAGATGACGGATTGTCAATTGCTGAGTTTACTTTGTTACCTGTGGACAAACGCTCTTGTGTCATATCCATCAAGCTTTGAGTGTTTTGCAAAGACAAAAGGTTGGAACGCATACTTGCGGTAAGAGTAATTCCTGACATTGTTTTTCTCCATATACTGTGGTTTAAACACATCTGTAGCGATGTTCTATGCTACAAGTGTTATAATAGCACAAAAAGCCCCTTTATTCAAGAAACTTTTTTCACTGTTTTACAATATATTACATGAACATTAATAAAAAATTAAAATGCAGGAAACAGAAAAAAATTATGACAATAACGAATCGCCGAATAATTCATCCTCTTTTTCAAGCAACTTTGCACAAGACTTAATTGCACCATAGTAATCCTGATTGATAATGCTTTCATTAACCGGAGCAATAAAAGGAATCAAGCTGGGAGCTGCCTTTTGCCAATCACGCACATATTCAATATACAGTTTTTGCAATTCTTTATTTTCTTTACAAAGATACATTTGCTGAACAATAAAGTAAACCCTCCGACTCGGAGTGTTGGCATCTTTTTCACGCAAAATAAATTTTTCACGCAAAATCGGAACATTACCCTCAATATAAAAGCGTGTACGCTCTCCGTCATTGGTAATCAATGACTCGCCTATAATGATGCTCTCGTGCGGTTTGAGTTCAATTTTTAAGGGCATTTGTATCTCCTTTTTTCAGCAGAATAAAAAAATCTGCGGCTATTATATAATTAATTTTATTTTTTTTGCAAATCTTTATTTTTTTATGTATAAACAAATCAGCCAATTTAAAATGAGGATTAAAAATGACAAGTTTTAAAAAAAATATGGATGATAATGCAAAAATTACTTTTATGGAAGCATTGACTTTTGTTGTGAATATCGAGAATCCCAAATCACCCTTGCAACAAGAACATTTATTGCGCCAAGCTTTTGAATGCAACTTATCACCTAAAGAGCTGAAACTTGTCAAAAAACTTAAGAAATCAACCGACCTGATTAAACACCTTAAAGAAATACCAGACAAAAAAACCAAACGTTTTATTGTCCGTGAAATGATTATGATGGCAGTTATTGACCACGAACTGAGTGATGCAGAAATGTGTGCAATCTATGAAATCGGCACCGGAGCAGGCTTAAAACAAGAAAAAATCAATGATTTCTTCTTATGGGCGGCTAAAGGAGTCGAATGGCAGATTGAAGGCTCTCACATGGTAGAAGACGACTAACCATGCAAGAACCTCCGATTTATGCCTTAAAAGATGTTTCTTTGGCCTTTGGCGACAATCAATTATTTGAAAATGTTGAGCTATATGTTAATCGTGGCGATAAGATTTCGTTAGTCGGACGAAACGGCTCCGGTAAATCGACTTTACTTAAAATTATTGCCGGAATCATTGAGCCTGACAACGGCGAAACGTTTATACAGCCGGGAATCAAAATTGCCTATATGCCTCAAGAACCGAATTTAAGCTCGTACAAAACATTGCGTGACGTTGTTTTGTCCGGATTGAAAGGCGATATTACCAAAAATGAGTATAAAGCTGATATATGGATTGAAAAACTGAATATTCTCGATAAGCAAGAAACCATGAGCGCCTCAGGCGGAGAGCAGCGCAAAGCTGCCCTTGCCAAAGCGCTGATTGACGAGCCGGATATTTTGCTATTGGATGAACCGACAAACCACCTTGACATAAGCACCATTGAAATTCTTGAAAAAATCATTGCCGAGTTTAATGGTGCGGTTATCTTGATTTCGCATGACAGAATGTTTCTTGAACATACCTCGACAACAACATTCTGGCTAGACCGCGGCAAAATGCACCGCAATGACAAAGGTTTTAAGTTTTTTGAAGAATGGCAAGAACAAATAATTAATCAAGAAATTATTGAGCAGACCAATTTGAATAAGAAAATTGCTGAAGAAACAGAATGGCTACACAAGGGAGTTACAGCAAGACGTCGTCGCAATATGGGACGTTTGCGCCGTCTACAACAGTTGCGTGCAGAAAGAAAAGAACAAATTAAACAAATCGGCAACATAAACCTTAACCTGGAAGAAAATGACTTCCGTTCAAAATTGGTGATTGAAGCAAAACATATTTCAAAAACTTTTGGCGAGCGCGAAATCATTAAAGATTTTTCAACTCGTATTATCAAGGGCAATAAAATTGGCATTGTCGGACCCAATGGTGCCGGCAAAACTACACTGATTAAACTTTTAACCAAACGGTTGGAACCCGATTCCGGATTTGTACGTATCGGTAAAAATCTTGATGAAGCCTATTTTGATCAAAATCGCTTATCACTTGATCCTAAAAAAACTTTATGGCAGACCTTGTGTGATAAAGGTGACCATATTATGGTACACGGACACTATCGCCACGTAGTCGCTTATCTTAAGGATTTTTTGTTTAAGCCGGCACAAGCACATTGTCCGGTAGCAGCATTATCCGGTGGCGAAAAAAATCGACTAATGCTTGCCGTAGCTCTTGCTCAGCCTTCTAATTTTTTGGTGCTTGATGAGCCGACAAATGATTTGGATATGGACACTCTTGATCTTTTGCAAGAAGTTCTTGATGAATATGCCGGTACTGTGCTGATTGTCAGCCATGATCGCGATTTTCTTGACCGGATTGTTACGTCAATTATTTATATGAAAGGTGACGGTTCTCTTTATGAACACGCGGGAAGTTATAGCGAACTGCTTGACAAAATCTCTAACCAACCAAACAAAACAGCCATAAAAAAAATAACCGCCAAAACAACAGAAAGTTTTCCGCAAAAAAATAATAAGCCTCAAAAACTCAGCTATAATCAACAGCGTCTGTTAAATGTTTTGCCTCAAGAAATTGAACAACTTGAGCAGGATATTGCTAAAATTGAAAAAGAATTATCCGATCCTGATCTTTATACTCGCAATGCAGAACATTTCAATCTGCTGACAACAAGTCATGCCGAAAAAGTTGCGTTAAAAGAAGGCAAAGAAAATCAGTGGTTGGAACTACAAATACTTGCAGAAGAAATAAAAGCTTAATTTTTTAGAATCGCTTTGCCATCCATAATCATATTTATTTGATAAAGATTGGCTTTGATTAATTCCATTTCTTGCTTATTGAAATGAACAAGCTTCAGTTGCTCTTCTTGTCCGTCAATAATGTTTTTGAGATTAGCTCCGGCAGCGGTATCTTGCCCCATTTTTTTCAGCAACTTACGATTAGCTTCAATACTTTTTTCTAAGGTGGCAATATTAACCAATTCGCGAATCTTTTGTTCATTATAAAAGAAACGCTCAACTCCCCACCCATGACGTTTGAGCCAACGCACCAATTGCGGAGGGAAACCATCTGCTGAATCGCGATTACTAAAAGAAAGCTGCTGCGATCTATAATTTGCAATATCATTACGGATAAAATCAGCCCATACCGCTAAAAAAGAATTAAGCTCTTTTATATCAATAAGTTCTCCTTGCTCCGGCATATAGTCATAAGCATTACCAAAACTCCCTAAATCTGTTAAAGGAGTGGTAATAATCATTGCCAACCCAACAAACGACAAAAGCAATATCAAAAATTTTCTTCTACGTGACACAATTACCACCTAAGGTTAGAAATTACAAAATTAGGCGAAGAATCATAATTATTGGATAATTCTCGAGTTTTGGCAACATCAGGAATATAACCCTCGCCGAGATAATTGACGTGAATCCCCTTACTGATAAGAACAGAATCGTATTCTAATGCCGTTGCTGCTTTTATGTCGGTGGCAACATTATCGCCAATGACTATAACACGGCCAATATCCGGCAGACTATCCGTACAATAACGAAACATCCGAACATCCGGTTTACCAAGGGTGATGATACGACCTCCCATAATTGCGTATTGTTCCGCCAACGCACCGGGAGCCAAACATATCTTGCCATTTTTGAAGCAAGAAGTATCATTTCCGGCACAAACAAACGGCATACCAAGATTGGCCGCCTGCTCAAGCAACGGACGATATGTATCAATTGTATCTCCGGTGTCAGATACTTCGCTCATATAGATGAAGTGAGCTTTTTCAATATCCGCGGTTACAGAATAATCCAAACCATAAAAAACGCCCTTGGAACTATTGTCACCAATATGATAATAAACATTACCCAAAGCGGCGTAAGCTTCCGAATGGCTTTTCAGCATATAGTGGAGGACTTCTCCTGATGTCATTACACAGGCAAAGCGTGAAGGAGATACTCCACCTTGTTGCAATATTTCTGCCAACTGAATAACACGCTGTGATGTATTGGACAGCAATATGACCTGCTTATGCCTTTCAAACAGATTATTAAGACAAGTCGCAGCATCGGGAAGAATGCCGTTTCCCTCTGACAAAACACCATCAAATCCGAGAATAAAAGTATCATAATCGTCGGCAATTTTGGCAATATTTACTATGGGTTTAATCATTTTCATCTGTTTGTTTCCGATAATAAATTTTTCTTTTTTTGTCAGAATAAAAGAATCTTCCTTAAAAGACAAGGAAATAAAACGACTTTTACGCTATTTTACCAAAGTTATTTTTAATATGCGAATACGCTTTCTGAGCTTGAGGAATTGGCATCAAAACCCGTTCAAGAACACCTTTAAGTTCAGATATACATACGCCATAATTGGTTATGGGGACACCGGCCTGCTCGCAACGGTTGATGCGAGAAAGCATAGCACGCCGATTGTGCATACAACCGCCGCATTGAACAACCAATTTGTATTGTGCTAAATCTGCCGGAAAATCAAAACCCGCCACATGTTCTATTATCAAACTTTTACCGGTTTTTTGTGTCAATAAGCGCGGTATTTTAACCCTACCAATATCATCTTCCACGGCATGGTGCGTACAAGATTCCGCAATCAAAACTTTATCTCCGTCTGCCAAGCCGGAAATGGCGGCAGCTCCTTCAACAAGCTTGACAATATCCCCTTTCAGACGAGCAAATAAGATTGAAAATGTGGTACAAGAAATATTATCAGGAGTGTTGGCAACCATAAAATCTACTACTTGGGAGTCACAAATGACCAATGACGGCGGTTGCTTCATATTATTCAAAGCTGCGATATATTCACTCTCTTTGACAATTGTTACAATTTGTGAGTTATCCAATCCGTCACGTATAGCTTGAACCTGCGGCAAAATAAGACGACCTTTGGGAGCCTCAAAATCTATCGGCACAATCATTATTACCGTACCGCCGACTGGTATGAGATCACCGAATACTGTCGGAGTATCAATAAATTCCTCAGGACATATTTTTATTAGCTCAGCTTTAAATTTATTCAAAACATCATTGCGTGATGACTTGTCTGTGGAGTTAACGACGATTCCCTGATTATCGGTTATAGGACAAATATCTGCTTTGTTATATATTTTAATTAGAGGAATTTTGCGTTTAGCGGCTTCATCAATTATTTCTTCTTCATATTTTCCGATATAACTTCCTTCGCAAACAAGTACAACAATATCTGCTCGTTCAAAAGTTGTGCGAGTCTTTTCCAATCTTTTGCCTGAAAGTTCTGTTGTATCACCAAAACCGGCCGTATCAAGCCAAACAACCGGCCCGATAGGAGGTAATTCTTGAGATTTTTCTACTACATCGGTAGTGGTTCCGGCTTCTGCTGAAATTATTGAAACATCTTGTCCGCTGACAAGATTCAGAAAACTGGATTTGCCGGAGTTAACTCTTCCCATAAGAGCAATATGAAGACGCATAGATTTGGGAGCTGTTTGCATTTTGCTTATTCCTTTATACCATATCCTGACAGATGTTTAATAACGTAGTTTGCCAATGTCAGACCAAAAATAGCAGTGATTGTCGGCAATGACCCCATGGTATTACGGGCGCGCCCTTCTTGCTCAGCCGTTTCAAGCATTTGAATAGCTGTATCAGGAAGATTGATCTGTTCATCCGAAAAAACACTTATTATGGAAGATATATTTATACCTCTTTTACGCAAACGCTTACGTATAAATTTGGCTAATCCACAGTTTTTGCTACTACTAAGTGGGGCGCAACGAATATATGACGGATCGCTTTTAAGCGCTGCTCCCATGGAGGAAATAAAAGGAATACCGCGTTTGTACAACTCTTCCATAAGACAACATTTGGGATTAAGCGCATCTATTGCATCAATAACATAGTCTGTTTTGCGTTGTAATAGTTCCGGCAAAGTTTCAGAATTAACAAAAGCATCAACAATCTCAACCCTACAATCCGGATTAATTTGTTGTACTCGTTCTGCTGCAACTTCTGTTTTTTTACGCCCAAGCGTGCTACTGAGCGCTAATATCTGACGATTTATGTTGCTTTCTTCAAAGACATCAAAATCCACCAAAACAAGATGTCCGACTCCCGCTCTGGCAACAGCTTCCAAAGCGTAGCCTCCAACCGCACCTAAGCCAATAATCATGACCGAAGCATTTTTTAATTTTTGCATTCCGGCACTACCAAGCAACATTTCGGTTCTGTGCAAACGACTATTTTTTGACATTTATAAACTCCAATGAATTTTGGTAAATTTGTGCAATAATGCTACCGACATCTTTGTTTTGCAAAGCGGCAATCTCTGCCGCCAACACAGGCAATTCTACCGGATTTCCCTCTTTATTTTGATATATACTTTGTGAAGGGCTGTCAGTTTCCAACAATAAACGCTCCGGTGGTATTAGTTGCACAATATCTTCTTTGTGTGGATTTTTAAGAATTGATGAAGATAAAGAAACATATCCACCAGCAGCAATAATTTTATTGAGTAGTTCTCGGCGACCATTAAAAGAGTGAACTACAAATTTTTGAGGCAAAACAGACCAATATTTATCCAACCAACCATGTGAACGTACAGCGTGTATAATTAACGGGCGATTATATTGTTTTGCCAAGTCAATTTGTGTTTTGAATATGCTATTTTGCGGTTCAAAGTTCTTATCATGAAACCTATCTAATCCAACTTCACCAACTAATGCGTGTGGATATTTTTGCAAATATGCCGCCATTCGCAGATTCCATTCCGGTTGTACTTTATCGGCATACCACGGATGTATCCCAAAAGCAGGGATTACAATATTGGGAAACTGTTCAGACAATAATGCAACTTTTGGCCAATCACTTTCAAGCGCAGAAACACAAACAAGCTTATTCACGCCGATAATTAGGGCATTTTTAATAATATCCGTTGCATTTTTTGTTTTAAAATCTTGCAAATGTATGTGACTATCCATAAACTGCATAAAAAAGTAACCTCTTACAGGATTTAATATCAGGATAGTAAAAAATTATGAGTATTTTGACAAGACCGATTTTGGAAATAAATCTTAAGAACATTTTGGATAATTATAATCTTTTGAAATCGGTTGCAGCACATTCGATACCGGCAGCCGTTGTTAAAGATGATTCTTATGGTCTCGGAGCCGCGGTTGTTGCTCCGATGCTTTATGAAAAAGCAGGATGTCGCAATTTTTTTGTGGCACATGCAGTTGAAGGTGAACGTTTGGTTGACAGATTGCCACAAGCAAAAATTTTTGTTTTGCAAGGATTCGGCGAAGACAGCAAGGAACACTTTGAAAGATGCAAACAAATGATTCCGGTTATAAGCTCACCTGAAATGTTTGAATACTGGAAGTCTTTTCGACCGGACAATCGCAAACCGGCAATTCAAATTGAAACAGGTCTTAATCGCTTGGGTTTTCGCGAAAGGGATTTGGCAAAACTTAGTGATGAAGACCTCAAAGAGTTTCAACTTGTTATGTCACATTTGGCTTGTGGTGACGAAAAAGAACATTTTATGAATCATCATCAGTTGGAAAATTTTGATGCGTTGAAAAATCTTTATTTTCCGGATATTCCGGGGTCATTATCTGCCTCCGACGGAGTTTTTCTGGGTGAACATTTTCAATGCGATATGGTACGTCTCGGTGCCGCAATGTATGGCATTAATACAGCACCGTATCGCAAAAATCAGATGAAAAACGTGGTCAAAATAAAAGCTCCGGTACTTGAAATAGCTGATTTGCCTAAAGGTGAGTTTGTCGGTTATTCAGCAACGTATCGTGCTTCTTCCGATCGCAAGATTGCAATTATTTCTATCGGATATGGCGATGGCATTCCACGCTCGCTCTCAAACATCGGAAAAGTATATTTTCAGGCCAGAGGCAAATTGCAAGAAGGACGTGTTATCGGGCGAATGTCTATGGATAATATGATTTGTGACGTAACAAATGTTGATGGGTTGGAAGCAGGTGACATGGCTTTTATTGCCGATGATTTTTATACATTGGACGATATGGGAAGAGATGCCGGCACAATATCGTATGAAATTATGTCGCGAGTTGGCAAAAATACTCGTTATATCCGTAAATATATTGAAGACTAAAAATACACCTCCGCTGACTGACGGAGGTGTATTTATCAATTGTACAGGATTAAATTTTGCCCTGATTGATAAGTCTTTGTCTTACCATGCTTACAGTATCCACTTCTGAAGTTGCGCTTTTTTCTGTGCTACCGGTTTTATTAGCTTTAGAGACATCCTGGTATGTAACAACTTCTTTGTCTTTGTTGATCTGATTTAATTCTTCTACTGTAGCGTTTACAACATTCTGTTGAACATCTGTCGGAGCATTCATCGGTTTACCATCAAAGTCTGTCAAGGTAACGGTGGCTTTGCCGGTATTTGCATCAACATCAATACGAACAACCCCGTTTTCTGTTACTTTAATATAATCGCCATCTACTTTGGTTAGCTCATTAGGTTTAACGCCTAACTCTTTAGCCTCAGCATTTATTTGGTCTTCATTATATGGCGAATATTCAACTTCAGTTTTGGTTGATTCAAATCCAGCATATTTTTTAGCAGAAACTTTTTCCTCGCCATCAGCATATTTAATAACAAGCTTATCGCCTTTTTGCAATTCACTCTCGCTATTAACGTTAACAACCTCTCCATCACGTTCAATATGCATACTTGTTATACCGTTTTGACCAACCATAATATCATCTTTTCCGTGTGTATGATAAACCAGTTTGGTTGTTGTTTCAGTTTCCGGTTGGTATTCTGTCGGAGTAAAAGTTGCTTCGTATTGTAAATTTTCGTAAGTGACAACAGGTTCCATTGAAGAAACTTCTCTTCTTACTATTTCATCATTTTCAACAACTTTTTCTGTTTCAACAATTCTGGAACCAAGTTTCCAGTGATTGACATGACCTTCGGCACAATTATCTCCTGCATCTGCACTAATCATAACAGAAGATGTCGGAACATACCCCGGTCCATGATAACCTCCGCGATCGTCAATAACGGCCAACGCTTTCTTGATAGCCGCGTACTGCTCAGCCGTAGGCTGATCACCACAATTCAACAATTTATTGATTGCCGTCATCTCTTCTTCATAATGGTAACGAATCGCTCCTTGAATGGAATTACCATTAGAATCTACACGATCAGTATAAGCATCTAAACGTTGATACTTAAACAAAACCTCTTCTTTTGTCATTCCCTCAAAATTATTCATTACACCTTCTTGGGACAAATTAAGATACATTCTGTCTAAATCATCAGTTTTGTAGAGGTGTTGCAATAAATTATATTGAGCACGAGTAATACCCATTTCCGAATTATATTCACTAGGAAACAGATAGGTGGTGGTATCATTTGCAACTATTTCTTCTGGTGTTGACTTATCTCCAACACCGTTGTCGATCAATGTTTCATTTTGTTGCAATTCAACATAGTTATCAGGTGCTGATTCCACACCATTTTGATTCAAAAAAGAATTATTAAACCAAGGTTTTGCGCCTTTATTCCAATCCCAAGCTGACTGCTTATCACCGGAAAGAGCATTATTAATATTGCCAGAATTATTTTTTACTGAAGTATCCGTATCATTTGCTGAAGCAACATCGGCTTCGGCACCATGCATTCCGCCAACAGCTCCGGAGATTGTTAAACCAATAAGTGTACCTAAAGCGCTTCCTGCCAGTACTTTACGAGCTTTACTACGTTGAAGCTTATATTCCTGACTTTCAGGATTCAGCCCATAAAGTTTGGAATATTCTTTAGAGGCGATTGCAATTGATGCTGCTGTGGCAGCGCCGGTACGCAATAAATATTTGCTGTTGGTAAAGTTATTTTTGATTCCTTCCCAAGCTCCGCTCCATGAAAAACCGGATGAAGTTGCTGTTGCAACACTTGCATCTGCTACATCTTTGGCGGCATTGGCATCCAAAAGTTGAGAGGTTAACCCCATGTTGTCAAGACTCATACCAGCGAGGGAAACAGCACTGGATACTACGCCTGCTCCAAGAACAACTAACTGTTCTTTATTGGTTTTGAGATATTCCCAATAACTTTTTTTCTCTTTTTGGGCGGCTTCACGCTGCTGGTTAACCGTTTGCCCCAAACGATAAGTACTGTATACGGCAATGCCTACACCACCGAACAAAAACGAGATAGCGCCAGTTTTGGCAAGATTTTTAGCAAACGGATAGGTTTTGGGATAAGCTTTTGTCAACTTATCATCGACTTTTTTAACTTGCTTGGCAAACGCAGTTAATCCGGTATGATCAGCCAAACGTTTAGCAAACTTGCTCAAAGAATTCATTTTGGAGGCCATAAAACCGATTGCAGATTTACCACTAATCTGTATTTTTTCTTTTCTTTCGGCAGAAAATAACGAGGAAAAGATTTTGCCGGCCTTGGCTTTTGCTGCTGCACCACTCAACTTCTTGCCATTAGCAAGCATCTCGGATACAGAAGAAACAGCAACAAGTTGAATACAGTTAGCTTGCGTAATACTTTGCAGAAGTTTATTATAATCTTCCGGCTTATATTTACCTTCAAGGATTTCTTTTTCTGCTTCTTGGGCTGAGATTTCTTCTATCTGACGGCGCAACTCTTCTGCTTTTACTTCATCACCGTCTTTATCATTAACAATTTCAATTCCATTCCAAAAATTGTCCATACCTTTTTTGAAATCTTCATCTTCGGTATAAGCTTCTTTGATGGCGATGAGTTCCATTTGACGCTGTTCAACTTGCGGTTTGACAATAGCATCTGCCTCTTTCATCTCTTGAGGAGAAAATTCTTTTTGAAAAAGTGCTAAGTTTTCGGTATCACCAGAATCACGCAAAACTTGCTCAACCTCCCACAGCTCAAAAAGGCCTCGAGATTCCAGATTTCCAGCTTTTACAATTTTGACAGCGTCTTGAAGTTCCATATTCATACCCTCTGCTAATGACTGAATTAAACAGTTATAAAATTCTCAATTGCCGGTAATATAGCATAATTTTTAGCACCGCGCAATACTTTTTGTCAATTTTTTGTACTTTTTCTTTAAATTGGCTAATTTTCTTAATTATGTTTTGATTTTATCACTAACTTATTAATATTTCACTACAAAAAAATCCCCATATTCGGATAAATATGGGGATTCGTTTTGCTGAGGTATGATTGCTTTTATGCTACCTTAGCATCAAAGCATATATCTCTGCCTTCAATATCAGCTTTGGTTCCGTCTGTGCAGCCATTGGCAAATTTAACAGCCAAAACCTGCTCAGAGATGTAATCTTTATTTTCTTCCAAAGCTTGTGCCAACTCGCTGTCCGCAGTTGCATAATTGAGTTCTATACGATCAGAAATATTGAAATCTTTGTCTTTGCGCAGTGTTTGAACTAAACGCACAAAATCACGCGCCATACCTTCTCGCTTAAGTTCATCGGTAACAACAGTATCGAGAGTTACCACCGCTTTATTATCGGCAAACGAACGACCGGCCACACCGTCTTTCATTTCTAGACGAACTTCAAATAAATCGTTTTTGAGGGTCTGACCACCAATATTCAATGTTCCGTCAGTATTTAAAGTCCATGCACCTTGTTTGTAAGCAGCCATTACCGGCCCCATATCCTTACCAAGAGCCTTGCCTAACAACGGAGTGTAAAGATATATCTTCTTTTCTGCATAATTGTTTAAATTATTATCAAAACGTACTTCTTTGACGTTTAATTCGTCTTTGACGATGTCTTGATAAGATTTTTCAAACTCAGCACCGATAACTGTCAAACTATTCAGAGGCAAGCGATTACGCAAATTCTTCTCTTCGCGAATAAACTTGGCCGCTGAACACAAATCTTGAACAAAATCCATTTCATTCATCAGACGCTCATCTGACTTAATTTCCGCCAATTGAGGATAATCAACCAAGTGAACAGATTCTTCATCGGTTAATGTTTTGAAAATGTATTCACAAACAAACGGCATTAAAGGAGCCATAATCTTGCATAAATTAACCAAAACAGTATACAGAGTATCAAAAGCTTGTCCATCTCCTTCCCAGAAACGATCACGAGTACGACGAATGTACCAGTTATTCAATACTTCCATAAATTTGGCTATCTCATTACATGACAAAGCAACATCATAAGTATCAAGCCCCTGTTTAACAATATCACGCAGATGTTTGAGTTTGGACAAGATATAATTATCAATTGCCTCACTTGAGTTGCTTATTTCTTTGGCTTTATACCCCTCGGCATTGGCATAAAGAGTAAAGAAATAAAAAGCATTCCATAGCGGAATTTGTGCGATACGAGCGGCTTTGGCAATTTCTTTACCTTCCAAATCGACAGCCAAGTTACCACCTTTCAAAACCGGTGAGGAAACCAAAAACCAACGCAAAGTGTCCGACCCCATGGTATCCAATACATTGTTGGGATCCGGATAATTTTTAAGACGTTTGGAAAGTTTTTGCCCGCCTTCGGCCATGAGCAAACCGGTACAAATACAATTCTTAAATGCCGGACGATTATGCAATGCGGTTGACAAAACTGTCAACGTATAAAACCAACCGCGAGTTTGATCCATTGCCTCAACAATAAAGTCTGCCGGAAAGTGGTTTTCAAACCATTCTTTATTGTCAAACGGATAATGAACTTGCGCATAAGGCATTGAACCAGATTCAAACCAGCAATCGAAAACATCGGCAACACGACGCATCATCGTCTTGCCTGACGGATCATCCGGATTGGGATAAACAACATCATCAATATAAGGCTTGTGCAGGTTATTAACCTCAACACCTGTTTTCTCTTTGATTTCGGCAACAGAACCAAACACATCAACGCGCGGAAATGCCGGATTTTCTGACTTCCAGACCGGAATCGGAGTACCCCAGAAACGGTTGCGTGAAATTGACCAATCACGAGCACCTTCCAACCATTTGCCGAAACGACCGTCTTTAATATGTTCCGGAACCCAATTAATTTGTTGATTGTTTTTGACCATGTCATCACGAAAATCGGTAACCTTAACAAACCAACTTGACATAGCTTTATAAATAAGCGGAGTATCCGTACGCCAACAGAACGGATAAGAGTGGGTATATTGCTCTTTTTTGACAAGTAAGCCGTTTTCTTTGAGCCATTGCATAATGGGTTCATTGGTTTCAAAAACTTGTTTTCCTTGATAATCCGGTACTTCGGCAGTGAATTTGCCTGCTTCATCAACCGGACAAACAACCGGAAAATGCTCATTATAAGAGCGACAAGCATCAAAGTCATCTTGCCCAAAACCAGGAGCAATATGAACAACACCGGTACCGTCTTCTGTTGAAACAAACTCGCCTGACAATACCTTAAAGCATCCTTGCTCTTTCAGGTGTTTGAAGTAGGGAAACATCGGCTCATAGCTCATACCAACTAGGTCAGAACCTTTCATTGAACCTACTTCAACAGCTTTTTCCAACTGTTTTTTATAGCGACCAAGAAGCGCACGAGCCAAAATATATTTCTGACCTTCTTCTTCCATAATCACATAATCAATATCATTACCTACTGCCAACATAAGGTTAGAAGGCAAGGTCCAAGGAGTAGTTGTCCAAACCAAAATCTTCATACCGTTTTCAAGCTTGAACATCGCGGTAATGGCGTTATCTGTTTTGTCTTGATAACCTTGATTGACTTCAAAATTGGATAGCGGTGTTTCAGCAGCCCAAGAATATGGTAAAACACGATAATCTTCATATACCAAGCCTTTATCATAAAGCTGTTTGAAGTTGGAGATTACGCTTTCCATAAAAGACAAATCCATGGTCTTGTAATCGTGGTTAAAGTCAACCCAACGTCCGATACGTTTGAACATTTCAACCCAAATACCGGAATATTTGAGAACATCAGAGCGGCAAAAATCGTTAAACTTTTCGACTCCGTATTCTTCAATTTGTTTACGACCGGATACTCCCAGTTGTTTTTCAGCAGACATTTCTGCCGGCAAGCCATGGCAATCCCACCCTAAACGGCGCTCTACTTTTTTGCCGTTCATTGTTTGATAGCGAGCAACCACATCCTTGACGTATGACACCATAATATGACCATAGTGCGGAGTACCGTTTGCAAACGGAGGTCCGTCATAAAAAACAAATTCGGCAGCACCGTCACGATTATGTACAGATTTTTCAAAAGTTTTGTTTTCTTCCCAAAACTTGAGGACTTCTTTTTCGACTTCAACAAAGTCTGGTTTGGCCTTGACTTCGGCATAATGTTTAGTCATTCGTAAACACCCTAAAATATGATTAAATTAAATGAAAAACGGTTGGTTGAATATGTGTAGCAATAAAAAACATCCCCCTAGGGGATAATACGTGATATGATATGTATATAAAAACTACGCATAAATTTCTCTTTATAATGAATTCGCTGTTTAAGATAATACAATGATTCAGCGGAGTCAATTAGAATATTTTTGATTTATTTGTTTTTGGGCGTAGCAGTAAGAAAATGAAATTTTAATTTTTCAAAAAAACTGCGTCCATGTTCTTTCATTTTGGTTTCGGCTTCATCACGACGACGGTTGAATCTACTTATTTCATTTGGACTCCAAACGCGATTACGCTCATGGCACAAAGCTTGTGACGCTGATAAAGAGCTTCTTTGTCCTGTCTTTGTATACTCATAGGACAAACGCACGACGTTTCTATCATAAACATTGACAATATCAACAGTTTTACTTAAAGAGCAGACGTTTAACATCACAGGTAATGCTTTGTAAAAAATATAATGACTAAGAAATTTAGGCCTCCGTGGATAATTTTCTCGATCAATTTCATTTCCACCCAAAGTATTGTCTAAAGCAAATTCGTAACGATGTATCATTCCCAAACGACTACGCTCCTTGTCCAATGCCAAAAAAGTAGCCTGTGTCAAATAGCCCGCATTTTGAGCCTTTTTGTAAATGTTGAAAGTCTGTTTGAGTTGAAGCATATTGCGTTGGCGAAAAATCACAATACTGCGACGTTGTTCAATTGCTCGGTCGACAAGACGCAAAAACCAATCATTCGCGGTTTTGTCAATATTGGCACCGTACGGAATAAATGTCTTAAGTTCATCAATTTCTAAATTAACAATCGTTTTCGGTCGCAATTGCCAGTTCAATATGGGTTTAATATTACTACTTTTGCCGGCTCCTGGAGAAGAAAAAACAAAAATTAACTGAGGCTTGTCATTTTCATACCGCGATGAACGTGATGACAAAAAATGTTCTTCCATTTTCTGATATGATTGCTCCAACTCGTCCATCTGCCTTCCTTTTATAGTAACAACACAAGGAATAGCATATATGAATTTTGGACAAAAATCAACTATATTTCAGGATTGAAAATCTCGCCACCAATTATCGGCTCAGAAACACCGGTAGTAAACGGATATGATGTCGGCATAAAATTAAGGCGACGTACCGCTAAATATGCAAAAGCCTGCGCTTCTACACCTTGAGAATCTATATCGTAATATTCGGAAACTTGGACATCACAACCGATTAATTTTTGGCGCAAAAAACGCAATAGCGTCGGATTAGAGGCTCCCTCACCGCAAACAACCACAACAGAGGGCATCTCTGCAAGATATAAAGCCATGGAATAAGCTATTTCTTCAGCAATAAACGACGTTGCCGTGGCCGCCCCGTCTGCCAATGACAACCCCTCAAGATTTTCGAGTTTTTCGAGAAAGGTGTATTTATCGGCAGCCTTGGGAGGGTATTTAGCTAAAAATTTATGACGCATTAATGCTGCCAAGACGTGTCCGTCTACCTGCCCCATTGCTGCCAATGAGCCATTATAATCGGTTTGTTGTCCGGCATGCTTGAATACCCAATCATTAACTGCATTCAGGCCAACACCAACATCAAATCCTTTAATTTCGCCATTAGCACCAATCCAAGTCAGAGAAACTAAACCGTCAATATTCAGAAAAACAACCGGCTTAGCAAGCTTTTGCGATAACGCCATGTGGTATATCGGCGACAACGGAGCGCCTTGTCCGCCGGCGGCTATATCGGCATGACGAAAACGACTTACTACACGAATACCCGATTTATTTGCCAGATATTGAGAATCACCCAATTGAGTAATAAGTCCCTCTGTCGGACGATGATATAATACATGACCATGAAAACCGATAATATCCAAAGGTATTTTTAATGAATTTTTGATTTCGTTTATAATTTCAAAATTAAAATCAGTAAAACGACGCTCAACAGCAACAAATTCTTCGGTAGCAATATTCTCCGGATGCCTATGAATACGGCGTAAATCATCCGCCAAATCCTCATCAAACGGAAACTCCAACGACTTTTGAGTTTCAAAAACATCAATACCATCCGTACGAATGAGTGCTGCACGCACTCCCTGTAAAGATGAGTTACTCATTAGTCCAAGGGCATTTTGCGCTTTTAAGGCTTCCATTGCAAAAAAATATTCTCCTAAGCTTGCATTGTTGTTTTTATATGCTAATATAGGCAAGTTAAAAATTCGTTAGAAAACAATAAAAGGAAAGGAAAAAATGAGCCAGTTTAAGTCACAGTTCATGAATATCATGACGGAAAGGGGTTTCTATAATCAATGCACAAATGAAGATGGTTTTGACACCTATCTCTATCAATGTGAAAAAGAAGGCAAACCCGCTGTAGGTTATCTGGGTTCTGATCCTACCGGTGACAGCTTGCATGTCGGGCACATTGTACCGCTTATGATGATGCGTTGGTTCCAAAAATGCGGTCACAAACCTTTGACTTTGGTCGGCGGGGCTACTGCACGTATCGGTGACCCATCCGGCAAAGATAAGTTGCGCCCGTTTTTGAGCGAAGAAGTTTTGGAACATAATGTTAAGGGATTGAAAAAATCTTTTTCTAAATTTCTAAAATTCGGCGATGGTGCCACCGACGCAGTTATGGTTGATAACTGGGATTGGTTTAAAGATATTAATTATCTTGGTTTTTTGCGCGATGTAGGCACTTATTATACAGTTAACAGAATGTTGACAATGGACAGCGTCAAAACACGTCTTGAACGCGAACAACCAATGTCTTTTCTTGAATTTAACTATATGCTGTTGCAGGGCTATGATTTTTGCGAGCTGTACCTTAAATATGGTTGTCGCGCACAAATTGCCGGTTCTGACCAATGGGGAAATATTACTTCTGGTACTGAGTTGGGAAGACGCAGACATGATGTTGAATTATTTGGTTTTACCAGCCCGATTATTACCGACTCTGCCGGCAAAAAAATGGGAAAATCAGAAGGCAATGCCGTATGGATTAATGATGACAAATTACCTGCCTATGACTATTATCAATATTTCCGTAATATTGGTGATGCAGAAGTCGGAAAATGTTTGCGTATTTTCACTGATTTGCCGATTGATGAGATTCGTCGATTAGAATCCCTAAAAGATCAAGAAATTAATGAAGCTAAGAAAATTCTGGCTTTTGAAGCAACCAAAATATGTCGAGGAGAAACCGAAGCAAAAGCCGCTCAAGATACTGCCGTAAGCCTGTTTGAACAAGGAACCGCAGGTGGTGATCTGCCAAGTGTTCGTATTTCCGGTGATATAGGAGTTTTAGATGCTTTTCTTCAACTTGGTTTTGTTGCCAGCAAAGGTGAAGCTCGCCGCTTAATAAAACAAGGCGGATTAAAAATTAACAATCAGACGGTTTGTGATGAAAATCGTATCATTAGTGCCGCTGATTTTATTGATGGCCAAGTTAAGCTTTCTCAAGGCAAGAAGAAACATGGTTTGCTAAAAAAATAAGCATTTATAAAAACACACCTCGCACTAAAATTAACGTCAATAAACAGATTAATTTATATGTGGGGTGTTTTTTTTGCAAAAAAACTTGATTTTTTGTCCAAATTAGGTATCATATCATAGACATAATATAAATTACATATAAACGATAAATTATCATGGCAGGAGGAAACAAAAAATCAGCGGCGCTTATTCGCTCAGCTTATGTGAGAAAATGTTTAGTATCTAATGAGTTGTATACTTTGTATTTTGGGAATAAAAAATGTGAAACGATCATGGAACTGCCCAAGACATGGTTCTATGGAGTGAAACGTCCCAAAAAAGGATCAAAGATAACAATCATTCAAGAGGTTGACGGCAGAACACGAATGTTAATAAACAATGAGCAGTTTTATCCATCTCTTCACCCGCTAAGCAGAACAAAAATTACTCCCAAAAAGTAAAAAACTTTTTAGCCTGAAATCCCTTTGTGATTTCGGGCTTTTTTTCGCTAATTATCCAATCAACATATGGAATTCTCCTTCTAAGTATCGTGAAAAACTCTTTAAAAGCATAAACAGAGCTTGATATTTGCATTAGAAAACCTTAAATTTGAAGATATTGTAATTAAGGAGAAAACAGCTATGAACGACACCCTGCCCGAATTGCGGGACATTCATTTGCCCGAAGGCGTATCTGCTTGGCCTCCGGCTTATGGTTGGTGGGTTCTTGTTGCCATCGTACTTAGTGTTTTGTCGGCAATATGGATGTTTTCTTATTTGCGCAAAAAATCTAAAAAGCTTTATGCTTTGCATCTGTTAAAAGGCATATATTGTAATAATACATTGGATGCCGCAGTACAGATGTCTTTAATTTTGCGTCGTATATGCGTTTTCAAATATCCGTCCGCGGCAATTTTGTTTGGGCAAGAATGGATTGAGTTTCTCAATAGTAAAAGCAAAAATAAACTCGATAAAAGAACGGCAGAACTTTTGATAAATGCACCCTATATTGCCGAAAAAGATGCACCTTTTTCTTCTGCTGATGTTATTCGTCTGCGGCAATTTTGTCAGCAATGGATAGGAGAAAATTTATGAGCCAATTTGCTTATCCGCTGATGTTTTTACTTTTGCCGTTGCCTTTTATTGTTCGACATTTATTGCCGGCGCTTAAAGGTTTGCATGGAGATGCACTTAAGATACCTTTTATCAATGATTTGGAAAAAATATCAATTAAATCCGGTTCTTTGTGGAACATAAGCTCTGAAAACAGTAGCGGTTACTCTCGTTTCTTTTGGATGTTATATCTGGTTTGGTTTTTATTGGTTTTTGCGCTGGCTCGCCCGCAATGGCTTGGAGAACCCGTGCGCGCAAACAATGAAAGTCGCGATATTATGCTTGTGTTGGATATATCAACATCCATGCTGGGACGCGACTTTGCTCTTGGCAACCAACGAATCGACCGCTTAACTGCTGTCAAAAAAACCGCTTCTGATTTTATAAAAAAACGTGCCAATGATCGTATCGGGCTTATTTTATTTGGTACCAGAGCATACTTACAGGCACCTCTTACTTATGACAAGAATGCAGTTGAAGAAATATTATGGTCAATGCAAGCAGGAATGGCCGGAGACTCAACCAGTATCGGGGATGCGCTAGGATTGGCTCTTAAAAATCTGAATAACAATAAAAACATCAAAAATAAAATCATCATTTTGTTAACCGACGGCGAAAATAACGATGGCAGCATTTCTTTGCCTCAAGCTGTCAAATTGGCGGCAGATGAAGGGATTAAGACTTATACAATCGGTGTAGGTTCTCAGAATTTGTTTTTTAATGCCATGTTGGGTTATGCTCACGGAATTGATGAAAAAGGCTTAAATGCTATTGCGCAAGCAACCAAAGGACAGTATTTCAGAGCAGGAAATACTCAGGATTTACAACAAGTTTATAATATTATTAATCAATTGGAGGCTTCGCAAAATCAAGACCGTTTTTTACGCGAAACCAAGGAATTGTATTATATTCCTTTGTTAGCAGCCATTTTATCGGGATTAGCGCTTGCTTTTGCTTTACGGAGGGCTGAATAATGGAAGAATTTATAACAAATTTTCATTTTTTGCGCCCTTGGTGGTTATTACTTCTTTTTTTGCCGCTAATCGGATTTGTTCGTAGCTTTAGAGGACAAGTGTTACAGTCTTCGTGGCAAAAAATTGTTGATGCCAGATTATTAAATTTTTTACTAATACGCGGATCCTCTTCTCAACGACGTTTTTTAAGCTTGATTGCTTTTATCGGATTTATTACGGCGATTATTGCCGCAACAGGACCAAGTTGGCAAAAAGTGGAATTACCAACATTAGAAACAAAAAATCCCACTATGATTTTGCTCAATATGTCAAGCGACATGAAGATTAATGACTTAACACCAAGCCGTTTGGAGCGGGCTAAATATAAGATTAAAGACTTGTTGCAAATGCTTGGCGGAACACAAGTCGGATTAGAGGTTTATTCCGGTGAGCCGTTTGTTATCTCTCCGCTAACTGATGACATGAAAGTTTTAACAAATTTATTGTCGGTAATAGATTACAATATAATGCCGCTTAATGGTGACAGACTTGATCGTGCAATCGGTTTGGCTGTTGAACGTTTTCGTGGTGCGCAATATCAAAATGGAGAAATTATTGTTTTGGCTCCGGATGTTGGACAAAACTTTGAACAAGCAATGGATGCGGCTAAAAAAGCAAATAATCTCGGTTATAAATTAAATGTCATAAGTACATCTGCAAAAGAATCAGAAAAACTTGCCATGATAGCACAGGCAGGCGGCGGTACATATTCTGTTTTACAATACAATGACAGCGATATTATGCCTTTGGCTCAAAAAATAATTGCTCAACAAAACGAACTGACGGAAGGACGCAATTGGCAATCGGTTTGGTTAGATTATGGTTGGTACTTGCTGATTATTCCTTTGCTCTGTTGTTTGTATTTTTTCCGACGAGGAATTTTAGTGATTGTTTGGGTCGGAATGTTTGGAACATCAGCACATGCGAGCTTCTTTTTTAATGCAAATCAGGATGCGCTTAAAGCTTTTAATAAGCAAGATTATGTTACAGCAGCTAAAACATTTGAAGAAGCTCAATGGAAAGGTTCCAGTTATTACCGTATGGGAGATTATGACAAAGCTTATGCCGAATTTACCAAGAGCTCTGATCAAACAGCATTATATAATCAGGGAAATGCTTTGGCTAAAGGCGGAAAAATAAAAGAAGCAATTGCTAAATATGAGGAAGTACTTAAGATGAATCCGCAACATGAAGATGCAAAATTCAATCTTGACTACCTCAAAAAACAACAAGAACAGCAACAACAGAAACAAAAACAAGAGCAACAAAAAAATCAACCACAAAATCAGGGACAAGAAGATCAAAAAAATCAGGATCAGAAAAGCCAAACGTCCAGCGAACAACAAAACGATGAACAGCAACAACAAAAAAATGACAACAATAACAGAAAAGGCAAATCTGACAGCAATATCACCGAGCAACAAGAACAAGATAATCAGGATAAGCAATCTTCTGAGGCCAATCAACAATCGCCGCAAGAATTAGATAAAGCTTCTGAACAAGAACAACAATCCGAACAAAGAGGCGGCGCTGTTCAACAGCAAGGACAAGAAGATGAAGAGTATGATGAAAAGATTCAGGCTCGCGCCCAGCAATTGCGAGAAATTCCCGAAGATCCGGGGGGATTGTTACGCGCATTTATTGCGCAAGAATATCGTCGCAACAGATATGATGAAAATCAGGAGAAAAAACAATGAAAAAATTGGTTCTGACAGTAGCCGGACTTGTTTTTTTGTGGAGTAATCAAGTTTGGTCACAAACTTTTGACGCAACAGTCAATCGCAACAAAATTCCGGAGGGAGAAACTTTTTTGCTTACTCTGGAATTGAAAAATGCTCAAACAGATAACACTCCTGATTTGAGTGTTTTGGATAAAGATTTTCATACATATTCCATATCTCATTCTTACCGCACCAATATTGTCAACGGCAAGGCAGACATGTCACAGCAATGGAATTTGGTGCTTATGCCGAATAAAGCCGGCAATTTGCTTTTGCCGGCAATAAAACTTGATAATTTTGAGTCGCAACCAATTACTATTGAAGTCAGTAAAGCTGGCAGTGAACTTAATATTCCAGATGAGAAAAACGGCAAAGCTACACAAATTAATAAATTTTCAATGAGAGGGCAAATTGACAACAAAACTCCTTATGTACAAGAACAAATTATTTACACGCTTAAGTTAATAGATAGAGGTGGATTGCAAGGAGAAGAACCTTATTTTGAGATGAGCGATAATAATGACTGGATTATAAAAAGTCTTGGTGCACCGATTGTTAATTCGCAAGTTATTAACGGGCAAACAATTCGAGAATTGGTATTTAAATATGCGATGTTTCCGCAAAAGAGTGGAAAAATGACTGTTCCGGCGGCAAAATTTCGCGGTTTTTACTTAACCAAAGACACCCGTCATGATCCTTTCGGACGCTTCTTTGATGATGATGTTTTTCTTGCCGGCTTTGGAATGGCAGATGTTTTTGCCACGAAGAATCCGATATTTCTTAGCACGAAACCGTTTGAAATTGAAGTTAAACCGGCAATTGCCTCAAATAACGGCTGGTGGCTACCGGCACAAGATGTAAAGCTATACGCTGAATTTGAACCAAGCAAACCTAATTTTAAGATTGGTGAAGCGGTTACAAGGACAATTTATTTGCAGGCAGCCGGAGTTATAGATGCTCAGTTGCCGGAAATAAAATTTACTCAAGCTGGCGGCATTAAACAATATCCGGAAAAACCTGAAACTATGATGAAAGTACAAGACGGAAAAGTAATTTCAACTCAAAAAACAGCTAATGTATATATTCCTGAAAAAAGTGGTGAAATAACCTTACCGGCTATCATTGTGCCATGGTTTAATATTAAAACTAACAAAATGGAAACTGCACGCATTCCCGAGCAGAAAATCTTTGTCAACGGCTCTACGACGGCTCAAAAGATTATTCCAGAAGTTGTTGCCCCCCAACAAGAGGAAACAGTGGAACAAACTGAAGTCGTTGAATCTTTGCCGCAAAATAAAATTTATTTATTGGTTGCTACTGCGTTTATTTTAGGAATTTTGCTCAGTTATATAATAATGAAAGTTTTAGGAACGAATAAAAATTTTGCTCAAAATAACAAAATAAATCCATTGCATGAAATACGCTCTGCGGCGAAAAATAAAGACTTGCGCAAATTACGCGATGCCATTTTGTTGTGGGCGAAAAATCGTTATCCGGAAGCAAAAATTTTCAGCCTTAATGATGTTGAAGATATAGTTGCCTCTCAAGCTTTAAGTTGTGAATTAGAAAAACTTAATGAAGCGCTGTATGCTAATAAAGATGCCGATTGGAATACCGAGCAATTTCTTAAAGTTTTTGAAAAAGTTAACCGTGCAAAAATCAGGAAAAAAAATGTCGAAGAATTGTTACCAAAACTCTATAAGTGAAACATTGAAACCTCGTCAAATTGTATATAACAATGACGATTTTGAAAGCTATTATTTAACTGCTGATGAAGTAAACGCAGTCTTTGCGACCGGAAAAATTCCGCTAATGATGTTAGATGGCGCATTTGAAAATGCCCCTAAAATAGCCATGATATGGGGACAGGAAAAACATCCTGACCGAATTGAAAAGGATTATTCTCTGCATCCAGATTATGTAAAATCGATTATTGATGCCGGCGGAACACCTTATTTTATTGTCTATGACAAAATAGCTGAACAATTAGATATGATACAACCGGATGGAATTTTTTTGATTGGCGGAGTTTTCAATTCTCCGGCAGCATGGTACGATACAGATGTTGCAGAAGATGTTGATAAACGAGGATTGGCGTATTTGACAATGCTTGACTATGCAAAAGCACATAAATTACCGCTACTTGGTATTTGTGGGGGAATGCAAATGATAGCCGGATATTTTGGAGCCAAAATGCAAAAAGGAATTAATATCAACTTGCCACCGGAAAAATCACATAAACAAAATGGGGAATTGATTGTACATAAAGTTTTGATTGACGATGATTCTTTATTATCAAATATTACTAACAAAACAGAAATCATGACCAACTCATCTCACAATGAAGCTGTTATTGCTGAAAAAGCAGGTAATAACCGTATTGTTGCTCGTGCAGAAGATGGAATTGTTGAAGCAATTGAGCCTATTGGAGGGTGGCATAAATTTATTCTTGGTGTACAATGGCACCCTGAACGCTTGTGCAAACAAGGAGATGTATCATCAAAAAATATTTTCAAATCATTTATTGAAAGCTGTAAAAATGACTGAAAAACTTGTAGAAATAAATAACCACAATTTTATCATTGAGCTTATGTATGCAGACACCAAACAGAATATGACCGGAAAACCTGTTTATAAAGAAATCGGGTTTGGAAACAAGGCGTTGGTACATAAAGATCTGTGGAACAAGTTAGAACAGCTTATTCCGTGGTTGGAAGAACACAAAAGAAAGCTAAAAATATTTGATGCCTATCGCCCACCTTTGGCTCATGAAAAATTGCGAGAAGTAATTCCTCAACCGGGATTTTTTGCAATCAATCCGGCAACATCTCCACATTGTCGAGCAACCGCTGTTGATGTATGCTTAACTGATGAAAACGGAAATGAGTTGACCTACCCTACCTTAGTTGATGCTTATGATCCTGATTATGCAACTGAAGTACAGCAAGGGAAAAGTGAAGCTTTTTTTGAATATCTGAAGAAAGCTCGGCACGATTATGAAGATGCCTCAAAGGAGGCTCTACACAATCGGCGCGAACTCAAAAGCTTAATGGAAAGTATTGGCTTAAAAGCTTTGCCACATGAATGGTGGCATTACGAATTGCCTAATGGTCGAGAAGATGACAAATATCCGATGATAAAATAAAAAAATCAACTATTGTTTCGGGGTATTGTCATTTCCTTGTGGATGGCGAGCCTGATACATTCCGACAAAATCTATCGGGTTAAGCATCAACGGGGGCAATCCGCCGCTAGCCATTACATTGCTGATAGACTGGCGAGCGTATGGGAACATTAGGTGCGGAACTTCAATCATCAGCACCGGTTCGACATGTTCTTGCGGAACATTCAGAGCCGCAACGCCGCCGTATATCATTTCAAGGATAAAAAGCTTTTTGTTTTCAACATCCCCTTCTATATGAAAGGACAATTCTACATTAAACAAATTTGCTTCAAGATGCTTAGCGTTAATATCGACAGAAATGTTGATTTTGGGTTCGCCGTGGCTATCTTTAAAAATTTCCGGAGCATGCGGAATCTCCAATGACAAATCGCGTATATATTGATGATGAACCATCACCGGAGGTTGAGGAAGTTGATTTTCTTTGTTCATATTAATCTCCTTGAAATCAATACTGCTAAATATCTTTTCTGACCATATTTTTACACTCAAAATTTGTTTTGGTCAAACGATAATAAACAGTTGATAAAAGTTATAAATAAGCTATATTTATGGAGAAATGAGAGGGGAAGAATAAATTATGACAAATCTTGATATTTTGGTTCTGTTGGTTGTTGTGGTACTGATTTTTCAGCGTTTGCGGAGCTTACTCGGCACTCGTCCTGCGGAGGAAAAGCATATTCGTCTTAGCAAAGAAAGTGCTGAAAAGCTTTATAATATTTTGAAAACAGAAAGTGAAAAATATGAAAAATCGGTTAAAGATGTTGAAGAACCTGAAGAATTAACTCCGGTTGATGATACTCCTTTGAGTGAAACAGATAAAATTTTGAACCAAATTCCTAATTTCGGCAAAAGCAAATTTCTACAAAGTGCAGAACGCGTTTTTCGAATTATTACCGATGCTTTTAATAACGGAGATACAGAAACGCTGGAAATGCTTTTGAGTCCAAAGCTATACAAAAAATTTCAAGATATAATTGAACAACGACAGAAAGACGGAATCTCCGCAGAAACGGATTTTATTTGCTTTGATAAATCTGAAATAACCAAAGCGGAAATTTCTGATAAACAAATTGCACGAATTAGTGTTGAATTTGTTTCGCAACAAGTCAATATCTTGCGTGATAAAGACGGTACAGTTATTGAAGGTGATGAAAACTATATTCAAAACATCACTGATGTTTGGACATTTGAACGAGCAATTAACTCTACTTCACCAAATTGGATTTTAACTTCGACTAAAAAATAATGGCTCGAAACGTTTATAAACTCATTATTCCGATTTTATTATTGATTTCTTGTGGAGAATCGGATGTTCCTAAGCCCCAAACCGGATTAGAATATACGCCGGTTGCTTTTGCTGACATTAAGGGATGGAATAACGATGATTTGCAAGAGGCATTTCATGCGTATAGTTTGAGTTGCGAAAAATTGCAAAACAATAAAGCCGAATTTTTGGGCAATGCGGCTCTCAAAATTAGGACTTCCGATTATTTACGCATATGTACCAAACGCCCATCTTCAGCGCAAGATTTCAGAAAATTTTTGGAAGAAAATTTTGTTCCTTATTTGATTAGTTTTGACGGCAACAGTGAAGGTAAATTTACATCTTATTACGAAGCAGAAATTAATGCTTCTCGTGATAAGAAAGGACAATATAGCGTCCCTATTTATGGTAAACCGAATGATTTGATTGAATTTGATCCGCATGACTTTGATAAGACCATGCCATCCAAACGGCTGGTTGGAAAACTCAACAACAACAAGCTTGTGCCTTATTCTACTCGTGCCGAAATTGTCAATTATGGCGTTGATGCACCGATAATTCTTTGGGCGGACAGCTACGTTGATGTCTATGTCATGCAAATTCAAGGTTCTGCAATTGCTAATCTTGATGACGGCTCAAAAGTACGCATTGGATTTGCCGATACTAACGGTCGCGAATTTAAAGGTATTGGCAGTATTTTGTTAGAGCAAAAAGCCATTAAACCAGGCGAAGCATCTATGGGAAAAATAAAAAAATGGCTTAAAAAAAATCCGCAAGTTGCCAATAAATATCTTGATAAAAACCAGCGCTATGTCTTTCATAAACTTAGTGAAGCCGAGGGACCTTTGGGGGCGTTAGGAGTACCCTTGACGGCAGGACGCTCACTTGCTGTAGATAAGGCATATATTCCGCTTGGAGCATTGTTGTGGTTGGAAACTAGCGGCCCCAATCGTGAGGTAATTGAAAAATTGGTTATTGCTCAGGATATTGGTAGCGCAATAAAAGGTGCTGTACGCGGAGATTATTTTTGGGGTTCCGGCGGTGATGATGTATTGGAACTGGCAGGCAAAATGAACTCCAAAGGACGTTACTTTGTTTTATTGCCGAAAAACAAGGAGGACAAATAATGGGGAAAAAAATCAAAAGTCGTGCCGATGAACTGATTTTTGCTGCGTTGCAAAAAGCGGCTAATGAAGATAGAGTTCATATTTGTCTGTTAACCAGTCAAATTAATCGCCCCAATTCACCAGTATATAATCCATGGGAAGTTTTGTTGCCGATTTTAGTGCCAATCTTACTTGGATTGTTATTAATTATGACGGTCGGACCACTGTTTGGTTTGTTATTTATGGTGGCACTCATTATGATTTCAACTCATATAATCAAGAAGAAATTGGATGCCAGACTTTTGCAACGAACTAAAGAATTTATGCTGTCATCTCTGGAAAATTGTCAAAATATATGGGATTTCGGCGGAGTGGTTTTGGTAGATACAGCCAATAAAAATCAAGGTTGTGTTGCTCCGGATGGTGATTGGAAAGAATTTGTGGTTAATAATTTTGCTAATCTAATGATTGAAAAAAAACAAGAATCATCAAATGATGAAAAAACTGAATAATATTCCTCAAGCCGAAGATGAAAACTTCTGGAAAGAAAATATCAAAGGCGTAAAAAAACTTAAACAACCGAATGTTCCGTCCGGAGCGGAAGCTCCTTTGATTATTGATGAAATTCGTCAACATATTGATTATGCTCAAGCATACAAAGGCACAACTTTAGACAATTTGAATGTTGATGAATTTAATAATATTGATCGGCGCACAGCCGAAAAACTTCGCAAAGGAGAATTTAAGATTGAACGACGACTTGACTTGCATGGGCTTACGGAAAAAGAAGCCTTTGAAGCTGTCGGTAGTTTTATCCGCAATGCGTATTTGCAAAATTTGCGTTGTGTTTTAGTTATTACAGGCAAAGGATTAAATCGTGACACCGACGATTGGTATACCAGAAAGGGAATTTTGCGTGAGGCAGTGCCGGCGTGGTTTAATACCTTAGAATTGCGTCCGTTGATACTAGCTGTCTGTCATGCCACGCAAGAAGACGGCGGAGCCGGAGCTTTGTATGTTTTGTTACGTCGCAAACGGCAAACAACGCATCAATCTATTTCTTAAATTGGGCGTTATATAAGGAAGCGTATGCACCATTGGTTATTTTCAGCAACTGTTCGTGCGAACCTTTTTCCATAACTTCACCGTCATTAATAACAATAATTTCATCGGCATTTTGTACTGTTGATAAACGATGAGCAATAACAAAAACCGTGCGATCCTGCATCAAATTATCAATTGCCTTTTGCACAACAGCTTCAGACTTATTATCAAGCGCGGATGTTGCTTCATCCAAAATTACTATCGGTGCATTTTTTATGAAAGCACGAGCTATTGCCAAGCGCTGACGCTGTCCGCCTGACAACAAAGAACCTCGCTCTCCGATATCTGTATCAAGACCGTTTTCTTGCTCAGAAACAAAATCTTTAAGATAGGCCATTTCAAGGGCTTGATTAATTTCTTCATCAGTAGCATCCGGTTTGCCCAAAAGGATATTATCGCGAATAGTCCCAGAGAATAAGAAATTATCTTGAAAAACTACCGCAATATTTTCACGCAGGCTCTGCAACGTCAAATCTCTTATATCAGAGCCATCAATAGTAATTTTTCCTGAACAAACATCGTAAAAGCGAGGCAACAAACTTACTATTGTTGATTTTCCACCGCCAGAATTACCGACAATGGCAGTTGTAGTTCCGGCTTTGACTTTCAGATTGATATTTTTTAATACCGGAACATCAGGATTATACGAAAAAGAAATATTGTTGAAACAAATTTCTTTTTCAACTTTTTTAAGTTCTTTTGCCTTTATTTTGTCTTTAATGGTTGGTTCAATTTTAAGAATTTCGGCAATACGCTCAATTGCCAAAAAAGATACTTGCACAGCGCTAAAATTCTTACCAATATTCTTTATCGGACCATAAAGCATTATCAAAGCAGTTAAAAAAGAAACAAAGTTACCACTGGTTATGGTACCATTAACAATGAGATAACTACCAAAACCGATAACAGCACCGATACCTATTGAAGCAACAACATGAAGCATCGGAGTTAACCAAGCTGTTTTTTGAATCATCTTAATGCTGAGCTTGAACAGTTTGGTAACTGTATTATTGTATTTTTCAAAAGAATGTTCTTGCAAATTATATGAAGCAATGGTTTTACAACCGGCATAAGTTTCATTGTAATTGGTAAGAACGGTAGCACTTTCCGCAACTTGTTTTTTGATAGTATTTTTAATCATGCGACGCACTTGAGATAGTGGCATTAGCGCACACACCAAGACTAAAATTGCAATAATTGACAGTTGCCAAGAGTTATATATCAAAACACCAACAAGCGATAACGATGAAAATACACGTGATAAGAAAAGGCGAATATTGTCTATCAGACCATTACAGGCGGCATCAGCATCGGATGAAAAGCGCTGAATAATATAACCGGAATCATTTTTGTCATAAAAAGCCGGTTCAAGAAACAAAAGTTTACGAAACAAACTACGTTTAACATCCATGGTAATTTTGCCACCGACCCAACCATTGAGATACGTTGCAGAGTAGTTTAGAATGCCTTGTACCAATGTAAAAGCAACAATAACCAAAGGAATATATGCCGGCGATTGATCAGATTTATCCACCAACACCACATCCATATAGGGCTTGAGCGCCAAGGCAACAACAGCATCAAGCGCTCCTATAGGTATGCAAAGTGCTACCGCTAAAAGAGCTCTGAAAAGATAAGGCCGAACATATGGCCACATAATTTTGTAGTGATCCCAAAAAGGAAGCTTGGGTGCTTCAACCATTTGATGTGCTTTTGCCATGTACAGTCCTCTAATTTATATTAGGTGTAAAAATTTGAGAATAAAAAAGACAGCCACAAACTCCATAACAATCATGAGTTTGTACATTACCTGATAGCTTTTTTTGGATATTTTATGACGAAACAGTCTTTGAGCTATCCATGCTCCAATCCACCCTCCAAGAAACTCCAAAATATGCAAATCACGCTCAGGCACGCGCCATGCACCTTTTTGAGCTGCACGTTTATCAAACCAATAAGCAAAAAACGTTGTGATATTAATACTGATTAATTGAAAAACCACAAATAACAAAATTGTCTTAAAGCTAAAGACACTAGTGCGAAAATGATAGCTTTCAAGATAAAAAGCTATACCTATAATTGCAGCGCTGTTCAACAAATAAAACTTATTGCGGCGCAACGGATATATAAACGCAGCCAGTCCAAGTAAGATAGTCGTAAAAGTAATAACCATATTTCATGTTCTCGGATATTTCTACTCTGATGTCGGAGTTTAGTATATTTTATTTTAAATTGCAAATGGTGAATAAGTAAAAGAAATATAATGTGAATTTTATTTTTTGCTTTTATACTGATAACAAGTTTTATTGTGTGCAAGGACTAGATATGATGAAAAAGACCGGATTACTAATTGTTTTACCAATGTTGCTGACTGCTTGCAGCAATACCGAAGACATGACTCTTGATCGCTTAATTTTCGGACACGAAATCAAGCCGAAAGACACAACCTTGAGTGAAATGCTGTTTGGCAAAGACTGCAAAAGTTGCAATAAAAAAGGCAAATCCCACACAGATGAAGAATATGTGGAATATACTGAAGATGGTGTCACATATCGAATTGCTTCTCGTGGTAGTCGTTACATGCTTAATGAACCGGCTCCAGAAGTTTATGCCATTGCTGCCACACGCGCAATTAATCGTTTTCTTGATGAAACCGGAACTTTTTATGAGGACAATGCCGAAAGCTTTATCTATATTGCAGACCTGAAAAAAGCAGACAGACAATTACCTGACGGAGTTTATAACGCAGAACGAACCGTTAAGAAAACAATTGAAAATTCTCGCACATATAAAGTTGTGAACGATTTGGAAGAAGCTGATTATATTTTGGAACCGGTAATTGATAATGCCGGCACTCCTGAGGAGCCAATTCTGGTTTTTAAGTTAGTTTTATTTGATACTGATAATAATAAAATCGGGCAATGGACGGAATCTCTTCGTCGTGTTCAGAATGATGACGGAAGTTGGTGGTAATGCATAAAACACACTTAAGTTCGACATGCTTGTTTCTGCTGTTGACGATGTTTTCTTTTGCCGCGCAAGCACAAGATGACGGTTCAGGAGAAGATACTATCTCGGTTTATGCTACGGCTTGCGAATCGCTTCGTTCCGGCGAGGCTAAATCCGGAGCAAGGGTGCGCGCTACGGATAAAGCAGCATTTAAGGCTGTTGAACATATTTCGGCATTGAGTGATATTCGCGCACAAGCGCAACCTCATGATTTCAATGTTTTGGTATACAGTTTGGTAGATAATCATCTGGAAGATATGGCTGTACGCACCTTGGAGCAGAATGATGAGCAAATTTGTGTCGAAGTAACGGGATACCTGTCGCCACAAAATATTGCTAAGGTCAGCAATGAACATGAAACCTCAAAGCAGACTGTGTCTGCAAAAGACGATGCTGATATAATTGAAGAAGATGAGCTTACTTTGGAATTAGAAAGCGATCCGAAAAGCTTACCAGAGCCGGTTAGTGAATTTCCTCCTAAGCCGCAACCGAAAATTCATCAAGAAATTGCTTATGAAACAACATCTGCCAAACAAAACCAATCTTTAAGCGAAGATAACAAGATAATTGTTTTTGTTGAAAGAACAAAATTTTATAACGGTAGCGAAACCGGAGGATTTTATCCTGATATACGCCAAGCTTTGAGTGAAAATGCCAATATCAAAACCGTAACTTCTAAGACGGATGCAGACTATATCATTAATACCAATGTATTGCGGGCAAAAGTTGACCCGATAAATAAACAAACCAATCGTTTGCAAATGGTAGTTCAACTCGAACTGATTGATACAGCCAAAGGAACATCTATTATTGAACATCAAAATCGTTTTATTTTGTTCCAAAGTGATGATGATGAGCAAAAAGTTGCCGCTTCATTAATGAAAAAACTGTTAGCTAAGGGATGTAAGCAACTATTGCCTAAAATCAAAGACAACCGCTTTAGTACTATTGGAACAGAATCTATTATTACACCTTCTCGCTTGCAAAATACCAAAGACTAGTTTTGTTTAGTCTTCTTCTGGAAGCCAAGCCTCGTGCTTTTTTATATTAAGGACAACTGCTTTAACAAAATCACAGTCTGTCGCATTAGCAGAAAGCAGAAATGCCTTGATTTTTTGGTTAATCTGCTGTTGCAAAAACAGACAACGATTTTCTTCGGAATTAAGATACAATTGAATTTCCAATTGCGGCGATGCAGAATCTGACAGCATATATTCATAAGCACAAATATTTTCGCCAATACTATCAAGAATAATTTTTTGCACATTTTTGAATATATCATTTTTATTAGCACGTACATACTTGTCCGTTAAATTGAATAATTCTTCATCATCACCGGAAACAGCGTCAAAACCTTCTATGCGACGCAATAAAGCAGTGTTACCGGTCATAACCGAAAATTTGAGCAAAACAGAGTAAAAATCATTTATATTAACAGATAATTGTTCAAAACGCGGCTTGAGCAAAACCATTGCCATATCAACCAAACCCAAGCTTAGCAAATTTTCAATATAAATAATCTCAAAGAAAGAGGGCAATTCTCCGCCAACTTCCCAAATTTTGTATGCCAGAGATTGAGCCTTGTAGCGATTGCCGTGCATGATTTCAACAAACATCAAAACAATCAGCGCACAAATATTATTGGGATTTTTTTGCAAAAAAGGATAAATATCCGCCTCTATTTCATTAATTGCTTCTTGCTCATCAAAGTCCAGTTCAAACAATTCATAAAGCAAGTCTTCCAATTCTTCTTCAGGGGTTAAATTTTCTTCATTTTCCATGAGATACCTCGCAAGAGTTTTTTTCTAATAAAAAAGTAACCGGACCGTCATTTAACAAAGACACTTTCATGTCTGCCTGAAAAATTCCGGTCTGCGTGGGAATATTTTTTTGACGCAAACAGCTAACAAAATGTTCATATAATTGATTGGCAATTTCCGGTTTTTCCGCGGTTTCAAATCCTGGGCGATTACCTCGCGTTGTATCTCCGGCCAATGTAAACTGCGAAACAACCAATAATTCACCTTTTATATCACAAACAGAAAGATTCATTTTCTGATTTTCATCTTCAAAAATACGTAAATTGGCTACTTTTTGTGCCAGATATTCAGCATCGCCTTGACAATCGCCCTTTTGCACGCCGAGCAACACCAACATACCATGCCCTATAGCGGCAACTGTCTTGCCATCAACTACTACGTCGGAATGTAAAACTCTCTGAACCAATGCACGCATTTTTTATACCTCTATTTATTATTCGAATCTAACAAAGGATATTTAATATCCGATTAATAAAACAAATATGATAAATAAACGGCGGCAACAATACCTGCAAAATCTGCTAACAAAGCACAAGGTAAAGCAGCTCCTACCTTGGTGATTTTAACCACACCAAAATAAACTGCCAGCACATAGAATGTTGTTTCGGTTGACCCCTGAATAACGGACGCAACAAAAGAAGGAAAGCTGTCCACACCGTGTGTGGCAAAAGTTTCCAACATCATTGATCGAGCTGCATTACCGGATAAAGGCTTCATCATTGCAGTCGGCAATGCCGGAACAAATTCAATATCAATTCCTAAAAAAACAAAAATGTGTTCCAATCCGGAAACAATCAGGTTCATCAAACCAGATGCCCGAAGCATTGCAATCGCCACCAACATAGCAACAAGATATGGAATAATTCGCACGGCAACCTCAAAACCTTCTTTAGCTCCTTCAATAAAAGTTTCATAAACATTAAGCTTCTTAAAGAAACCAAAACCGACAAACAAAGCTATGGCAGACAGAATTATGGCGTTGCCAAGACTTCCGGCAGCTTGCAAACGTAATTCAGGTGATAAATTAAGAAAATACCATGCTAAACAACCGACTATTAAAATACCGATACCCAAATAAGCAGCGACCACCCGATTAAAAATATTAAGACGTTGTATCAAGGCTACACTTAAAAAGCCAACCAATGTTGAAACCGATGTTGCAAATAAAATAGGCATAAATACAGCTGAAGGATTAACAGATCCAAAGCGTGTACGATACATCAAAATACTGACAGGAATTAGCGTTACTGCCGAAGCGTTTATAACCATAAATAATATTTGAGCATTGGAAGCCTTTTCTTTGTGCTGATTAAGAGTTTGCAACTGTTCCATTGCCTTAAGGCCAAAAGGAGTGGCCGCATTATCAAGACCCAGCATATTGGCGGCTATATTCATAATCATTGAACCCATGGCCGGATTATCGACCGGTACCTCGGGCATGATTTTGGCAAATAACGGGCGCAACGCTTTAGCCAACAAAGCCGTCAATCCGGACTTGTCAGCTATTTTCAACAAACCAAGCCACAAACACAACATTCCGGTCAAGCCGATAGCGATGTTAAAAGCATTTTCGGCTGAACTGAAAATGGCATTAACAGCTTCGTCCCATAAGTCAGCATTGCCGAACATTAAACTTTGCAAAACAATATATATAAACGAAACAACAAAAAAAGCTGTCCACAAAATATTCAACATCACCATTCTCCTCTGAAGATATAGTATTATTCAAAGGTGAAAATATGATTAAGTCGAAAAATGACATAATCCACGATCAAGACTTTGACGGATGTAATGTTTTGCGATTTTTAAGTTTGGTTAATTTATCACTAACCAATGCCGTATCTCGTCCGGTGCGAGCCAATCGATCATACATACGCTCAAT
>JAFTLF010000024.1 GCA_017452885.1 Alphaproteobacteria bacterium | reverse complement strand
TGTTTATATACCTATTGTCTTGAATAAATTTCGAACGGCAGATAAACCGCAAAAGAGAAAAAATATTCTGGTGCAACCGTTTGCAGTAATTAATATAAGTTTGCAAAAAGAGCAGAATATTTCGAAAAAATTGGTTGAAAATTATGCCGAATATTTGTGTTTATATGCTTCTTATAATTGCGATAATCCGTCTGTTCGAGTTGATATGTTGGAAAATTTATTGTCGCGAGAGGCAGAACAAAGCAATGAACAAGCTCGAGCATCAAGTTTGTTTGCAGAATATGTTTCTCCAAAAGAATTGAAAACTATTGATAAAAAATTGGTGTTGGATGTTGCTCAAAAATATGCCGATTCATTTACATGCAGCGCTTCTGAAGCTGAAGAATTTAATCCGCAGTTTTATGAGCGGATGTCTAAGATGTTTTGCAAAATTGTGAAAGATCATCCTTATACAAAGGGTGAGGTGCAAAAATTATGCGCTACGCTGAAGAGTAATGATGATAAGGTTATGACCGAGATGGCAAAATCGGTTATGTCTACCTATACTTCAACAGCACGCAGGAAAAATCCTCGTATTCGTTAAATTTTGTTTTTCAGGTATTTTGCAGTATAGCTTGTTTCTGATTTTGCAACTTCTTCCGGTGTGCCTTGGGCAACAATTGTACCACCGCCGTCGCCGCCTTCAGGGCCAAGATCAATGATATAATCGGCAACTTTTATTACATCTAAATTGTGTTCAATAACAATAATTGAATTTCCCTGATCAACGAGAGTTTGCAAAACTTTAAGAAGCTTATTTATGTCTTCAAAATGCAATCCGGTGGTTGGTTCATCCAAAATATATAATGTTTTACCGGTAGCGCGTTTGGATAATTCTTTAGATAGTTTAATTCGTTGTGCTTCGCCGCCGGACAAGGTTGTCGCCGGTTGACCGAGTTTGATGTAACCAAGACCAACTTTGCGTAATAAATCAAGGCGATTTTTAATTGGCGGAATTGCATTGAAAAACTCAAACGCTTCATCAACTGTCATATCCAATACATCGGCAATGGATTTGTCTTTGTAGCGGACTTCCAATGTTTCACGGTTGAAGCGTTTGCCTTTGCATATATCACATTCGACATAAACATCGGCCATAAAATTCATTTCTATTTTGGTTACACCATCACCTTTGCAAGCTTCGCAACGTCCGCCCGGAACGTTAAAAGAAAATCTACCGGCAGAATAACCTCGAGCTTTGGCTTCGGGAAGACCGGCAAACCAGTTGCGTATATGGTCAAATAGTCCGGTATATGTTGCCGGATTAGAGCGAGGTGTGCGACCAATCGGAGATTGATCTATATTGATTATTTTATCAATATTTTCGGCACCGATAAGTTTATCGTAGATACCGGCAGGTTCTCGTGAACCGTTGATTTCTTTGTTGAGTGCTTTGCAAAGAGTTTCTAATATCAATGAAGATTTTCCACCGCCGGAAACACCGGTAACACAAGTAAATGTGCCAAGCGGAATTTTAACGTCAATGTTTTTAAGGTTGTTGGTTTTTGCACCTTTTAAACCTATAAATTTGCCGGAACCGACACGACGTTTGGTCGGTACGGCAATTTTTTTGTCACCGTTCAGATATTGTGCGGTAAGGCTGTTTTTATTTTTAAATACTTCGGTAGGAGTACCTTGAGCAACAACTTCTCCTCCTTGACTGCCGGCACCAGGTCCCATGTCGATCAAATAATCCGCAGCACGGATAGCATCTTCATCATGTTCAACAACAATGACAGTATTGCCAATGTTACGCAGACGAGTGAGTGTTTCAAGCAAACGGTCATTGTCTCGTTGGTGCAGACCGATTGACGGTTCATCCAATACGTACAAAACACCGGTTAATCCGGAACCGATTTGTGAAGCAAGGCGGATGCGCTGAGCTTCGCCACCTGATAATGTACCAGATTGACGTGATAAATTGAGATAATCAAGCCCTACATTATTTAAAAAATTAAGGCGTTCAATAATTTCTTTAAGTATTTTGTTTGCAATTTCTTGTTTTTTGGGAGATAAGGTCGGACCAATGCCACGGAACCAGACTAAGGCTTTTTTTATAGATAATTCTGATGCTTCCATAATATCAAGACCGCCGATTTTAACAGCCAGAGCTTCTGGTTTAAGGCGTTTACCTCTGCAAACTTCGCAGGGAGCTGCTGATTGGTAACGAGCTAATTCTTCTCGTGAAGCCATGGAATCTGTTTCTAAAAAACGGCGTTCCATGTTGGGAATAACACCTTCAAACGGTTTGTAGGTTTGAAAATGCGGAAATTGCATTGGAACAGGTTCATTATCGGAGCCGTAAAGAATAAAGTCTTTTGCCCGTTGAGGTAAATCTTTCCATGGTGTGTCTTCGGAAATATGCAAATAGCGGCATAGTGAATTGAGAGTATCGGTAAAAAATCCGTGGCGACGATTGTACCATGGAGCAATTGCACCTTTAGCAATTGATAAGTTGGGATTGGGTACAACCAACAACGGATCCATATAAAGTTTGGCACCGATGCCATCGCAATGAGGACAAGCACCATAAGGATTATTAAATGAGAATAAACGAGGTTCTATTTCTTCGATAGTAAAGCCGGAAACAGGGCAGGCGAATTTGGAGGAAAAAGTTATACGTTCTCCGGTGGTTATATTTTCCGCAAACATTATACCGTCGCTGAGATTGAGAGCCGTTTCAGCAGATTGAGCCAAGCGTTCGGTAAGTCCCTGTTTTATGATAATACGATCGATGACAACTTCAATATCGTGTTTTTGATTTTTATTCAGTTCCGGTGTTTCTTCTATATCATAAATCTGTCCGTCAATCTTCAGGCGTTGGTAACCGCGCTTTTGCAAAGTTTCTATTTCTTTTTTGAATTCACCTTTTTTGCCACGAGCAACAGGAGCCAATAGTAAAAGTTTGGTTCCTTCCGGCATTTCAAGTATGCGATCGACCATTTGCGATACAGTTTGTGATTCAATAGGTAATCCGGTTGTTGGAGAATAAGGTGTGCCGGCACGAGCCCAAAGAAGGCGCATATAGTCATAAATTTCGGTGACAGTACCAACAGTTGAGCGAGGGTTATGAGAAGTTGTTTTTTGTTCTATTGAAATAGCCGGAGATAATCCTTCCAGTGAGTCAACATCGGGTTTTTTCATAAGGTCTAAAAATTGGAGATCGTAGGAAGATAAACTTTCAACGTAACGACGTTGTCCTTCGGCATATATAGTATCAAAAGCAAGCGAAGATTTACCGGAACCGGAAAGGCCGGTGATAACGGTTAATTTGTTTTTGGGTATGCTGATGCTGATATTTTTCAGGTTGTGTTCTCGCGCACCTTTGATTTCTATGTAATCATTGCTCATTTGTCTTATCTCCTTAACCGCTTAATATAGTTAAGTTTATTATCAATAGCAATAACAAAAACGAGTATAACATAAAGGTGATTTTAATAAAAAACTTGCAAAAACAAAAAGTAGTGATAGTATGCGCCTGATTTTTAATGACTGTAAAGTTTTTTTATGATTAAGAAAATTGTGATTGCGCTGTTTTTGGGTTTGTGTTTTATCAGAACAACGGAAGCCGCAGTTAATATTGCCGTAATAGCTCCCAAGAGCGGAGATTTTAGTGATGCTGCCAGAGATTTGATAGATGGGGTACGTATTGCTGTGTCTGAAATAAATCAGCAAGGCGGTTTGTTGGGGCAGAGGATTAATCTGATTGAAGCAGATGATCAGTGTGATAATCGTTTTAATGTTTCAATGGCACAGATGATGGCGGTTAATTCTTCGGCAGAGGATAAAATGAATTTGGTTATCGGACCTTATTGTCATAATGAATTTGCTCATGTTGCAGAAATATATGCCAAGGCTCAAATTATGCAGATTATACCATTGCCGCTTGATGGTGAAAATTTAGCAATTACTCAGAGCGGATTATTGAAAATATCCGGTAGCAGTTTGGCGCAAGCTGATGAATTTTTTGATTATTACAAGCTGAAATTCAACACTCAAAATACAGCGCTTGTGTATGATAGTCGTTTGCGTTTTGCCGTAGAAATTGCCGCATCGGTACAAAAGAAATTTGCTGAGGACGGATTGTCAAGCAGATTAACTAGTTATAATCTTGCAAATTATGGTAAAGATTATGCGCAATTAGCCAGAGAAATATTGCTTGATAATCGTATTGTTTATATTTTGGGCGATTCCAGAGCAACAGCCAAACTAACGCGTGAAATTGGCGGTGTAAAAAATGGGATTGCTATTTTTACCGACCGTTATGGTTTGAGAGAAGATTATACTCATATTGTTGATGCAAAGCAAGAAGGACTTTATTTTCTCGGTTTGGAAAATCTTAAAGATAATCCGCATTTTGCCGAAATATTAGTACAGTTGCGATTGCAAGGGAAAGAACCTAAAGGTCTTGGTGTTTATGGTTATTTGAGTGTAAATTTGTGGAAAAATCTTGTTATTAAAAGTAAGTCTTTTGATTATAAAAAAATTACGTCTGTTGCCGCTTCTGAAAAAATTAGCTTGCCGTGGGGGGATATAAAGTTTAACAACGGAAATCCTGATAAATCGGCTCCTTTCGGGGTATATGGTTTTCGTGACGGAGAATATACACAGGTTTATTGATTTTGGTTTTAATCTGAAAAATATGAATGTATATTGAGAAAAGTTTTAACGATAAAATAAGGTAAGTGAAAATGGCTGGAAGTATTAATAAAGTTATTTTGGTGGGGAATCTTGGTGCAGACCCAAAAGTTAGCAATACGCAGAATGGTAGCAAGATTGTTAATCTTAATGTTGCAACTTCTGATACATGGAAAGATAAGCTTTCCGGAGAGCGTAAAGATCGTACCGAATGGCATCGCGTAGTAATTTTTAATTCGCAATTGGCTGATATTGCTGAGCGTTATTTGCGTAAAGGTTCCAAGGTTTATTTGGAAGGTCAGTTACAAACTCGCAAATGGGAAGATAATAACGGTCAAGAAAGATATACTACCGAAGTTGTTTTGCAAAATTATAGTGGTACGTTGGTTCTGTTGGATGCCAAAGGTGACGGTGTTCCTGCCGGTGGTAATGATGTGTTTTCAACTTCGGCTTCTTCAGGTTGGGATTCTGCTCCGGCAACGGCTCCTGCAGCTGATTTGGATGATGATATTCCGTTCTAAAAATCAGCAATTTTTGTATAGTATAAAAAACGGTCAGCAAATCAGGTTGTGGCCGTTTTTTTGTGTTTTGCTACTTTTTTGTTAACTTTTGGATTGATGTTGAAACTCAAAATCGATTTTAAGGCTGTTTTTTTGCCCGTAGACGCAAATTGGTCGTTTTTATCTGGGCATAAGTCGGATAATTTGTTAGCACCGTTTCGGATAATCTGTTATCATCCCGATAGTTTGAATTTTGGTATAAAGGTATAGTAAAAGTGACTGAAGAAATAAAAAATAATGAATTGGTTGTTAATCCGATTGATGTCGGTAAGGATATTTCACCGATTGAGATTTCGGAAGAAATGCGCCGCTCATATCTTGATTATGCGATGAGTGTTATTGTATCGCGTGCTTTGCCTGATGTTCGTGACGGTTTGAAGCCGGTGCATCGTCGTATTATTTATTCTGCCTATGAAAACGGTTATGACTATAATCGTCCGTTCCGTAAGTCTGCTCGTATTGTCGGTGATGTTTTAGGTAAGTATCACCCGCATGGTGATTACTCTGTTTACGAAGCAATGGTTCGTATGGCACAGCCTTTTTCTATGCGTGTGCCGTTGATTGACGGACAAGGTAACTTTGGTTCTATGGATGGTGATAGTGCTGCGGCCATGCGTTATACCGAAGCACGTTTGGCAAAAGTTGCTCATGCTTTGATTGATGACATTGACAAAGATACAGTTGATTTTATGCCGAACTATGATGAGAGCTTGCAAGAGCCGTCTGTTTTGCCGGCAAGATATCCTAACTTGTTGGTTAATGGAGCTAACGGTATTGCGGTCGGTATGGCAACTAATATTCCGCCACATAACCTTGGTGAAGTTATTGATGCGTGTTGTGCTTATATTTATAATCCCTACATTAGCATTGAAGATATGATTAAAATTATCCCCGGACCGGATTTTCCGACCGGTGGTTTGATTCTTGGTTATGCGGGAGCTAAATCTGCTTATTTGACGGGGCGCGGTTCGGTTGTTATGCGTGCAAAATGCACAATTGAAGAATTGCACAAGGACAAAGAAGCTATTATTGTTCATGAGATTCCTTATCAGGTTAATAAAGCGGCAATGATTACGCGAATTGCCGAGCTGGTTAAAGAAAAGAAAATTGAAGGCATTTCTGAAATTCGCGATGAATCCGATCGTCAGGGTGTTCGCGTGGTGATTGAGGTTAAACGTGATTTCCAAGCAGATGTTGTTTTGAATCAGCTTTATAAATACACTTCATTGCAGACCAGTTTTGGTATGAATATGCTGGCAATTCATAATGGTCGCCCGATGATGATGAACTTAAAAGAAATTATCGGAGCCTTTATTGAGTTTCGTGAAGAAGTTATTCGTCGTCGTACTATTTTTGAATTGGGCAAAGCACGTGATCGCGCTCATACGTTGGTAGGTTTGGCGATTGCGGTTGAAAATATTGATCCGGTGATTGAATTGATTCGCACATCACCTAATCCGCAAGAAGCTAAAGAGGCTTTGTTGGCAAAAGCATGGCCGGCCGGAGATGTAGAAGCGTTGGTACGTTTGATTGATGAGCCGGATCGCAAAGTGGAAAACGGTACATATCGTTTGTCAGAAGCGCAAGCCAGAGCGATTTTGGATTTGAAACTGCAACGATTGACAGGTTTGGAACGTGATAAAATTCACGAAGAGTTGATTTCTCTCGGTGAAGAGATTAAAGAATGCCTGTCCATTTTGTCTTCACGCGAAAAATTATATGCAATTATGCGTGATGAATTGGTTGTTATTAAAGATGAATATGCAACACCTCGTCGCTCTAGAATTGAAGATATTGAATATGACACAGATATTGAGTCTTTGATTCAGCGCGAAGAAATGGTTGTTACCGTTACCGAAGCCGGTTATATTAAACGTGTGCCTTTGAATGCGTATAAAGCGCAAAAACGCGGTGGTAAGGGTAAGTCCGGTATGGCAACAAAAGAAGAAGATTTTGTTACTCGTTTGTTTGTTGCTTCGACGCATACTCCGGTGCTTTTCTTCTCATCGCTCGGGTATGTATATAAGATGAAGGTTTATAAATTGCCACTCGGTTCTCCGACATCTAAGGGTAAGCCGTTTGTTAATCTGTTGCCGCTAGATCCGGGTGAAACAATTACGACAATTATGAAATTGCCGGAAAATGAGGCCGAGTGTCAAGATATGTCAATTATGTTTGCGACCAGTCAAGGTAATGTTCGACGCAACTCATTGACCGATTTTGTTAATGTTCAGTCAAATGGTAAAATTGCCATGAAATTGGATGATGGTGACAAATTGATTAACGTTCGAATTTGTCACGAAAACAATGATATTATGTTGGCTGCACGCAGTGGTAAGTGTATTCGTTTTCCGGTTACTGATGTTCGTGTTTTTGTCGGCAGAAACTCGACCGGTGTACGCGGTATTAAATTGGCAAAGGGCGATGAAGTTATTTCGATGTCCATTCTTAATCACAGCGATGCAACGACCGAACAACGTGAAGAATATTTCCGACTTAAACGTATGGAAAATGAAGGAATCGAGCTTGATTTTGCAAATATGAGCTGTGAAGTCTATGAGCAGATGAAGGCGAATGAACAATTTATCTTGTCTGTAACAACAACCGGATACGGCAAACGTTCGTCTTCGTATGAATATCGTGTTACCGGACGAGGCGGGCAGGGTATTGCCAATATGGAAATGTCTGCACGTAACAAAGAAATTGCAAGCTCGTTCCCGATTGAAGATGATAATCAGATTATGATGGTTACTGATGCGGGCAAGCTTATTCGAATGCCGGTTAGTGATATTCGAATTGCCGGTCGCAAGACACAAGGTGTTATTCTGTTTAGAACAGCGGAGGGTGAAAAAGTTGTTTCGGTAACGTGGTTAGATGCTGATGCCGGAGATGATGATGAGCTGGAAGAAGAAACCGGTTCAGAAGTTTTGGGTGAAAGCGTTGCCGATGTTGAAGAAATGTCTGCAGTAGAAGAGCCGGCTGTTGAAACAGAAGAATAAATGATTTATGGGCGGGCGGCAGAATGCTGCCCGTTGTTTGTAAAGAGTGGACTAATATGATATTAAATACGGGATTTGAAGCAATAGTAAGCGGATTGACGGCAGTTATTATTGCACAGGTGCTTAAGGTTTTTACTTTTTATTACAAAATGAAAGAAATAGACTTTGAAAAATTGGCTACAACTTGTGGGATGCCCAGTTCACACAGCGCAGGAGTTTGTGCATTAACAATGTCAACAGGGCTTATCGCCGGCTTTGATTCAATTATTTTTGCGGTTAGTTCCGGTTATGCCTTGGTTGTGATGCACGATGCTGCAGGATTGCGTCGCGATGCCGGACACATGGCAAAATTGTTGAATCAGATTTTGCGTGATTTTTATAAATCGGATATAAAAACCAAGTCAGAGCAACTTAAGGAGCTTTTAGGTCATACGCCTAAAGAGGTGATTGCCGGTTTCTTTTTGGGATGTGCGGTGTCTTTAGGAATACATTATTTGTTGATAAATTTATAATATAGGCTGTTGAGCTTGAGTTATTAAAATTAGGAGAGAGTAAATGCCATTTTTGACCATTCGTACAAATGCGGATAATAATGATAATCGTTTGACAGAAGATGCCGCCAAACTTGTAGCAGATAGGTTGGGAAAACCGATTGCTTATGTGGTGGTAACTGTGTGTGCAGGGTTAGAAATGTCTTTTGGAGGCAGTGCCGATAATAAAGGGGCTTTGATTGAAATGAAATCAATCGGTTTTGCCGATAAAGTCGGGTTGGCTCGTAAATTAACAGAGTTTGTGGTCAATCGCTTAAATGTTAAAGCCGAGTTTGTAAATATTGAATTTGTCGATATGGCGGCCTCTGATGTTGCTATTGCCGGCAATTTGTTGGGATAATGTATATCATTTAGAATATGTTGCTCCTTTAGAAAAGCTGCTATAAGCATAGGCATAGGGATCGGGTTTTTGATATTGCATTTGATCAATTATGGATAATGCGCGTACGCCGTCGACAAAATTTAGAGATTCGGCTTTTTGACTTTTGATTGTATATAGATAGCGAACAACATCTTGAAATTTGCATTGAATTGTGACTAAAGAGCCATCATGTCGTAGTTTGGGGGCATTAGTACTATGATCACGAACAACGTAGGGTTTGATTATTTCGGAATCGCCGGAACCACCGATGCCTTTGCACGGTTTACGGAATTTATGCTCGTCAGCACAAGGCGTAATACCGCGCATTTGTTCAACATAAAATTCCAGAGCTTTGCGTTCTGCGGAATCTAAATTGGGATTGGCAAGAGTTTGCTTGCAAAAATGATATGTTTCCCATAATTTTTCAGCTTCGTAACTTGGTTTTCCGTTTACAGTTTTGCAAGGTTGGTAATCGTTGCTCAATAAAATTTCCTTTCATAAATCATAACACTGCGATATTATCACAATTTTTGTCCAAAATCAATAGCTGTTTAATAACATAATTGTGTAAAAAACGCAGTAACGATTAGCAAATCTTCTTTTTAGTCATTCTCGGGCTTGACCCGAGAATCCATTCTAATAAGGCAGTATGTTTTTTTTGGACCCTCGGGTCAAGGTTCGCTGTCGCTCCCGCCCGGGGGTGACAAAAAGGGGGCGAGGGGGACCGTAGAAGACAGTATACAAAAAAAGTCCCTCAGGTGAGGGACTTTAAGTTATGGAGCAGGAACAGGTAGCTTTATTGGCCCAGTAGGTTGACCGGGGACGGCGACACCGGTCTTAGGGACAATTGCGCCGGTTTTGGGTTGGATAGCACCGGTCTTAGGGACAATTGCACCGGTTTTGGGTTGGATAGCACCAGTCTTGGGGACAATTGCACCAGTCTTAGGAACAATTTTACCCATTGGCGGTGTTGCAATGTCATTTTGTGGAGCGGCGAGTTCTTTGGGTGCATTCACACCATTATCAGGACCGGGAGTTTTGGTATCAAGCATATTATTCAGTATCATGTGATTGACTTTATCGCCAATTTTGATGCCGTGGCGTTGAGCCTGACCGGCATTGATTTCCAGTACGGCACGAACAGGATCACGAGAAATAATAAGCTCTTCCGACATTGGTTCGGCATTTTCTTTAATCATGCTAATGGTTGCATCGGGTGCGATGAAAATCATGTCCAGAGGGATTTTGGTGTTTTTCATCCACATGGCTATCGGACGAACAGGATAAATATTAAAAATCATACCATTGGTAAAGCCAAGGTTGGTACGATACATAAGTCCTTTTTCCAATTCTTCTGGAGTTTTGGCAACTTCTACCGAGAATCGAACATCGCCATTGGTTGTTTGAATTAACAGCGGTGACATCGGTTTTTGTTCTTCTTCTGCAGAGCAACTTATAAGTAAAAACGCTGCTAAAAATAATTTTGCGTATTTGAGCATGATTTTATTTACTCCTTGGTTTATGATTTTTTGTCTTCACTAATTTTACGGGGTTGCCATTTTGAAACCACAACAGGACCATTTTGCGAAATACGTATTTTTTGTGTGGTTTTAGACTCAACCGGCATGCCAAAATATTGTGTCATTTCATCAAGTGTCAACAATGTGATTTCGTCTTTAACATGATGTTTTTGATAAACTTGAGAATCTTTGATAAGGCTGATGAGTTCAAAAGTATTTTTGGTGGCATATTTTTGCCAGATAAGTTCTAAAAATTCATTTATTTTGCGAGGAAAGCTTGGTTCATTCATCAGGGGCATTCCAAACTCCAAAATCTTTTTAAGATTGGGTTCAAACAGACCATTATTATCACAAACAAACAGGCTTGGAATCAGGTATTGCATATCATATTTGAGAGCATAGTGAGTTTGAGCCAGATAAATCAACGCATGCAATTTATCTTCTTCAAGATATGCTTGAGAAGCTTCTGCTTTTTTAAAAAACCAGTTGGCAACGTCCAGTGCTGATTTAGTAGCTGATTTGGTCATGGCTTTTTCCTTAACCCAAAATAAACGATATGCAGATTATAATATATATTTGCATAAATACAAACTAATATTCAAAGATAATCACGAATAATTTTGCTCAAAACTGTGTTTTTGCTCTTGTGTTATGGGGATTAATACGTTATCGTTTGGGCAATTGAGTTACTTTTTTGAGTGGGAAAAGCTATGTTGGGTTATAAAAATATATTTAATTTAGGCAGTGTTTGTTTGTCTGTTTTGTTGCTGAATGCTTGTGCCAGTGCCGTTTTTCCGGATTTTGACGAAGATGAGGATGAGGTTGTTATTGCCGAAGGCGGTCGTGTTGAGCGCGAGTTGCCTAAAGAAGGAAATTCTTTGAAAGCCGATGATAAAAACGTTGCTTATGAAGATGATGAAGAAGTGGTTGACGAAGCAGAAAAAGTTGCCGCAGCTAAAACAGAACCTGTTGTGGCAGAAGATATGCCGCAAGAAACTGAAGAAAATAATGCGGTTGTAGCAGAAAAAATGGAAAAGACACCGGTTGTCACCGAAGAAGATGATGATAAAACTCCTACTATCAGTTATCGGTTGGAAACTATTTATTTTGCTAATGGTAGTGCCGTAGTTGATGCTCAATATAAAGCTGCTTTGCGCAAAGTTGTTCAAACCGCTAAACAAAATGATGCAACGGTTATTGTATACGGATATGCTTCAAGTCGTACTCGTAATACAGATCCGGCTACTCATAAACTGGCTAATTTCAAAGTATCACTTGAGCGCGCACAAAATGTTGCTGCGGAATTAAAAAGATTGGGAATGACGGCTTCTAAGATTGTGGTCGAAGCTTTGTCAGATACTGCTCCTGCTTATCAAGAAGTTATGCCAGAAGGTGAGAGATTGAACAGACGGGCTGAAATTTATATATCTTATTAGTTTCAGCACTGGTTTATCTATACTATATATAACTAGTAATTTGTGTCAGCGGAGTAACATATTTGTCAGCAGTAGAAGAAACAAAAAAATCAATCGGTGGTAATGTGTGGAAAATTGCGCAAGCCGATGAGCGTATGGCTGAATTGCTGATGCAGAAATATGGTATGCCTTATATAATTGCCAAGATTTTGGTGCTTAGAGGAGTATCGGCCGATGAGGTCGATACTTTTTTAGAGCCTAAAATTCAAAAGCTTATGCCGAATCCTTATGTACTTAAGGATATGGAAAAAATGGCTGTGCGAGTTGCAAAAGCTGTGACAGAAAAAGAACAAGTGGCAATTATCGGTGATTATGATGTTGACGGGGCAACATCTTCGTCTGTTTTGCGTTTGTTTTTGGAAGATTGCGGAGTTGAGCCGCTGATTCATATTCCGGAAAGAGAAGAGGGATATGGGCCGAGTATTCAGGCTGTGAATGAGTTTAAGGCTCAAGGGGCATCTCTTTTGATTACTGTTGATTGCGGCACTACGGCATTTGATACTTTGGAATATGCGACTGCTCAAAGGATGGATGTTATTGTTATTGATCATCATGAGGCAGAAACAAAACTTCCGAAAATTTATGCCGTTGTTAATCCTAAGCGTTTGGATGAAAATAATTATTATCCGTATTTAAAATTTATGGCTGCGGTCGGTGTGGTATTTATGGCTGTGGTTGCAATTAATCGCGAATTGCGAACACAGGGTTTTTATGCTAAAAATTATACAGAGCCTGATTTGATGAAATGGCTCGATTTGGTTGCGTTAGGAACTGTTTGTGATGTAGTGCCGCTTAAGGGATTGAATCGGGCTTATGTTCGTCAAGGGCTGAAAATTATGGCTAATCGTAATAATATCGGTTTGACTGCTTTAATTGATAAGGCCGGATTGAGTGAAATGCCGACAGCGTTTCATCTGGGGTATGTGTTGGGACCAAGAATTAATGCCAGCGGACGAGTTGGTGATGCAGATATAAGTCATAAGCTTTTGTGTTGTAAAGACGATTATAAAGCGCAAATATGGGCTGATAAACTGAATGAATATAATATTGCTCGTAAAGATATTGAAAATTATGTTATATTAAAAGCTATGGAAATGTTGGAGGGAACTCCGCAAGCTTATCCGATTGCGTTTGTTGCAGGAAAAGACTGGCATCAGGGGGTTATCGGTATTGTGGCCGGAAAGCTTAAAGAACGTTATAATTTGCCGTCTTTTGTGATGTCAATCGAACAAGATGAAGTTAAAGGTTCTGCTCGTTCTATTCCTCAGGTTGATTTGGGGGCTTTGATTATTGCCGCCAAAGAAAAAGGTATTCTGACCAAAGGTGGCGGGCATACAATGGCAGCAGGATTCTCGTTGGAAGAGGACAAAATTGAAGAATTTAGAGATTTTGTCGGTCGTTATGTGGCTGAAAAAATAGGTGATGAGGCGATAACTCCTGTTTTGGATGTTGATGCAGTTTTGGATGTGGCTGGTGCCAATATTGAAATGGTTGATTATTTGGAGAGATTGGAACCCTATGGTGCCGGCAACAAAGAACCTTTGATTATGCTTAGAAATGTGCGTTTGATTAAACCGACAATGGTTGGTGTAGGTCATGTGCGTTGTGTCTTGTCATCGGATAACGGCGGCAGTCTTAAAGCTATGGCGTTTCGTGTCGGGGATAATGATATTGGGCAGGCTATGTTGACAGCAAAAGGAGATTATTTTGATGTAATCGGAGTTTTGCGTCGTGACAAATGGCAAGGCAGAAATGAACCACAGTTTATTATAGATGATATAAGGCGTGTCGGATAAAATTTAACAGAAAAATAAGGATTATTAATGTCGAAACAAGATTTTGAAGTAAAAAAGAGAGCAATTAATATCAGGCGTATTCGTTTGGAACGTGAGCGAGCCGTATTTATGAAGCTTGGCGCTAAGTTGAGGGCATATTTGTTTACCGGTATTTTGGTGACAGCCCCGGTGGCTATTACTTTTTATATGGCGTATAAATTTATTTTTTGGATAGATCGTTTGGTTAATCAGATTTTGCCGCCACAATATAAATTTGATAATATTTTTCCGGTGACTATTCCCGGTTTAGGACTGATAATTCTTGTGGTTGCATTGATTCTGGTTGGTATGTTTGCGGCCGGATTTTTGGGAAGCTTTTTCTTGCGTCTGGGTGAGTGGGTTGTGTATAAAATGCCGCTGGTATCCACGGTGTATTCTTTGTTAAAACAAGTGTTTGAAACATTTTTTTCAAGCAAAACGCAAGCTTTTAAAAAGGTTGTTATGTTGGAATATCCGCGCAAAGGAATATGGATCCTAGGTTTTGTCAGTGCAGAATTGCAAGGTGAAATAAAGGATAATTTGCATGATGATATGGTTGGAGTGTTTATTCCGACAACACCAAACCCGACTTCCGGTTTTTTGATTTTTGTACCGCAAAAAGACGTAATTGAACTTTCGATGAGTGTAGATGAAGGATTAAAATATGTGGTTACGGGCGGTTTGGTTGAGCCTAAGAAAAAGGGAAAAAAGGTTAAAGACTAAATTAATATCATTGTAAATAGATAAAAATTGCAAAATTGGATATAATTTTTTAAAATTTTTTCCCCAGTTGCAAAAAAAACTTGATTTATTTTTATTTCTGCTTTATTTGTAAGCACAGCTTTGATGTTGATTATGCGGTCATGGCGAAATTGGTAGACGCGCAACCTTGAGGTGGTTGTGGGCTAAGCCCGTGGAAGTTCGAGTCTTCTTGACCGCACCATTAAAGTTGTCAGCTTTACCGACTTTTATTAGTCGCGGTTTCTCAGATATTTCCATATTATGACTTCAGGAGGGTACAATGAGCAAACGTGCTAAGCGTAAATTACTTCCTAAGTCAGCTAAAAACTTCAAGAAAAAAAAGAAAATTGTCAGCGAACAAGCGCCTGTTTTGGGGCTTGGGCCAAAGTTTGTTAAATCAGTTAAAATTGCTCTGCACGAAAATGATGTGATTCATATCCGTAAAATTGTTGAAGGTTTGTCGGAATATGATTTGGCGCATCTTATTGAGGCTTTGCCATGGAATTTACGTACCCAACTGGTTGAAATTTTGGGAGATAAAATTAATCCTGAAGTCTTTCCTGAATTAAACGACGTTGTTCAAGAGCAAGTTATCGACAGCCTGAATGAGCCTCAGATTGTTAAAATTGCCAATGAGTTGGATTCAGATGAAGTTGTTGAAATTTTGGAGCATCTGGATGAAGATGAGCAAAACAGCATTATTCAAAAGTTGGATCCGGAATTAAAATATCAGGTACAGTCATCTTTGTCTTATCCGGAAGATTCTGCCGGACGTTTGATGTCGCGAGAATTTGTAAGTATGCCTGATTGGTGGAGTGTTAGGGAAGCTAAAGAGTTTTTACTAAAAAATGAAGAATTACCAGAAGGTTTCTATGAGATATGTTTGACCGATGATAAATATCATCCGACAGGGCAAATTGCTTTGGATAAACTAGTAAGAGCAAAGCCGACAGATAATTTGTATGATATTATGAACGGGGAGATTGTGCCGATAAAAGTTGATACAGATCAGGAAGAAGTGGCACATATGTTTCGTGAATATGGTTGGCGTTCGGCCATGGTGATTGACAACATGGGGCATCTTATCGGTACTATTTCGATTGATGATGTTATGGAAGTTATTCACGAAGAGGCATCTGAAGATATTATGTTGTTGTCGGGTACCGAGGAAGGCGATGTGTTTCGCTCACCTTTATCTATTTTTCGTTCACGGGTAGTTTGGTTAATTACTAATTTGTTTGCGACAATTATAGCGGCTTCGGTTGTGAAAGGTTTTCAGGATGTTATTGCTCAAATTTCAGTGTTGGCGGTTTTGATGCCGATTGTTGCTTCTATGGGGGGAACGACAGGACAGCAAACATTGGCGGTTGTAGTGCGTGCTTTAGGAACCAAAGAACTGACATCAGGCAATACTTTGCGGATGATTGCTAAGGAATTTTTGGTTGGATTCATGAATGGTGTTTTATTTGCCGGACTCATTGCTTTGATTACCCATTTTTGGTTTCCAGATTATCTGGTTCTTCCGTTTAATATTGCATTGTCAATGCTTATAAATCTTACAATTGCGTCTTTGGCGGGGATTTTGATTCCATTGACGTTAAATCGCTTTAAAATTGATCCGGCAATTGCATCTGGTGTATTTTTGATTGCCTTGACAGATTCCGGCGGTTTTTTTGTTTTCTTAGGACTGGCAAAGACTTTTTTGTTATAAAGAAAAGCTTTGCATATCTTTGACTTAAGGCTTTTTATTTGTTGATTATGAGGTATAATCAACGCAAATTGTATTTGTAAAATCGGGAGTTGAGAGTGTTTTTAGGTTTGGGTATTGCTTTGGTGGTTGTTTTGTTTGATCAGCTCAGCAAATATTTTATGTTAAATCAAGTTTTGGGTGAACATATTGTAATTGAAGTAACGCCGTTTTTTAATTGGGTGCGTGCTTGGAATACCGGTGTTAGCTTTTCGATGTTCAATAATTATGGTCACTTGGGAACAATTATGTTGTCGGTTGTTGCCGGTGTGATTATCGTTGCTTTGATTATATGGCTCAAATCTGAACATAATCGTTTGGCGCAAATTGCTTTGGGAATGATTATCGGCGGAGCCATAGGTAATGTGATTGATCGGATACGCCTTGGCGCGGTGTTTGATTTTTTGGATTTCCATATCGCAGAAAATCACTGGCCGGCATTTAATTTGGCAGACAGTTTTATTTGTGTCGGCGCGATAATTTTGATTGTGCAAAGTATTTTTACTAAAAAAGAGGAAAATCAGAAATGAAAAAGGTTATATTTGCTTTGGTTCTGACAGTAATTTTGAGCGGTTGTGGATTGACTAAGGAGAAACTTGGTATTGCCAGAAAAGCTCCGGACGAAAATATGGTTACTGTTCGTCAGCCTTTATCGGTTCCGCCGGAGTATGATTTGCGTCCGGTGGCAGAAATTCAACAAGGGAAATAATGTTTGAGTTTTGTATTAAGACAAAAATTTAGTTTTTTGATAATTATAGCTATGTTTGTGTGTTTTGATGCACAGGCAAAGCTTTTTAATGCGCATAGTTTTGTCTTGGATAATGGATTAGAAGTTGTTGTCGTGCCGAATCATCGTGCGCCGATTATCAAGCAAATGTTATGGTATAAGACCGGTAGCACTAATGAAAAAATTGGAAAAGGTGGTAGCGCGCATCTGTTGGAACACCTGATGTTTCGCGGAACAAAGAAGATAAAAGGGCAAGAATTTAATCGTTTGATGGAAGAAAACGGGGCAGAAAGTAATGCCTTTACTAGCTTAGATGTGACTTCGTATCATCAGTTATTGGATATAAGTCGTTTGGAGTTGGCAATGTTTTTGGAAGCAGACAGAATGATTAATCTGCAGGTTAGTGATAATGATTTTGTGTTGGAGCGAGATATTGTTTTTCAGGAACGTAAGCAACGAATAGACAATAATCCTTTGGCTAAATTCGGGGAAGAAGTGCGTCGGGTTTTGTGGCAAGATAGTCCTTATGGACGGCCGGTTACCGGTACAGAAAAAGAAATTTTGAATCTCAGCAAAGCGGATGTTGAGGAATATTATCAAAAATATTATACTCCACAACAAGCAATTTTGGTTTTGTCTGGAGATATTGACGTTGCAACAGCTAAACGATTGGCTGAGAAATATTATGGAAATATTTTGTCGAAAGATAAGTCTTGCGAACTACAAAAGTTTCCTCAGTTAAAAAATAGTCGTTCACGAGTTGAGTTGACTTTGCCGGATGTGCAAACTCCGCGTTTTTTGAATGTATTTGCAACATCGTCTTATAATTGGGCATCCGATAAAGTTTATCCTCTGCAGGTTTTGGCGGCATATATGGGAGATGGAGAAACATCTAAGCTTTATAAGAAATTGGTATTACAGCAGAAAAAAGCATTAAGCATAAATGTTGATTATAATCCTCTTTCAAATAGTTATGGAACTTTTACAATCAGCGCTATACCGGCAAGCGGCGTATCTGTAAATGAGCTTGAAAATAGTTTGAAAAAAGCATGGGAAGATGCTTTAGAAGAGATGAGTTTTGATGAACTACAAAAGATCAAACAAAAAATGTTAGCGGGATTGGTTTATTTGCGAGATAATCCGGAAGATGCTGCTTATATCGTCGGAGCGATGCGCAGTGTGGGTGTGAAACTTGAAGATATTGAAAATCAGGCAGATAAAATCAGAGCTGTTGATTATCGAGATATTAAGGATGCTGCTTCGGAAATGATTTCCTCGGCTCCGCAGATTGTCGGAATATTGTATCCGGGAGAAAATTTAAATGCGCAGTAGAGGACGTAGACGTAGTTCATCTTTGAAGGTAGTGTTATTGCTGATTGTTTTGGCAGTGGGATATTGGTTTGCTCCTTGGGTAAAATCATTTTATCAATTTGATGTACAAGGTTTGGTTGATAATTCAGAACTTAAGAATGTTCAATTTAAAAGCGATGTAAAAGAAATCTTCGGAAAAAAGACCGGTATTAAGGCTTATTTTTTGGAGGATAAAGAGAATCCTATTATAAGTGTTAGTTTTGTTTTCAGGGGTGCCGGATATGCAAGTGATAATGCTGATGAGCAGGGAATTGCCAATATGGCAGCGGAGCTTATTGGTGAAGGAGCCGGTAAATATTCTGCCGCCGAGCTAAAAGAAGAGCTTGAAACAAGAGCAATAAAAATTGCTTTTTCCGCGAATAAGGATGATTTTAGCGGGAGTTTGTTGACGACTAAGGATAATTTAACACGAGCTGTGGAGTTGTTTAACTTGATGTTGACAGAGCCACGATTTGAAAAAGACGGCATTATTCGGGTCAAGATGCAAATGTTGAATGCTTTACGGCAGCAAAATGAAAATCCTAATCAGGCTTTGCTTTTGGAGTTTAATAAAGAATTGTACGGTTCGCATCCTTATGCACGAAATCCGTTGGGGCGCAAAGCTGATATTGAGGGTATTAACGCAATAAAGTTGCGTAATTTTGTAAAAAATAAACTGACAGTTAAAAATTTATCGGTAGGAATTGCCGGAGATGTTGATGAGGATGAAGCCGCGCATCTGTTGGATAAGATGTTTGGCAGATTGCCGGAAAAAGGTGTTTTTGACTTTGTGCGTAATGCAGATTTGAAATTTGATGGTCGCAAACGCGTTGTTGAACGTATTATCGGGCAAAACATCACGCTAAAAGCTACAAAAGGAGTGGAGCGTACGAATGAAGATTTTTATCCTCTGTATGTTGCTAATTATATTTTGGGCGGAGCAGGTTTGACATCCAGATTATCCCAAATAATTCGTGAACAAAAAGGATTAACGTACGGGGTTTATTCATATTTGCAATTGGATGATAAAGCTCCGTTGATTGTTGTCGGCTTTTCCGCAACTAAGGATAAGTTTGCCGAGGCAGATAAGTTATTTGAGGAACAGTGGAGGGAGTTTGGCAAAAACGGTATTACGCAAGAAGAATTAGATAAGGCAAAAAAATATTTGACAGCCTCAAATAATCTTAGATTTGTTTCAATAAAAAATATTTCGGTAATGTTGACAGCAATGCAAAAGTATAATTTAGGACTGGATTTTTTACAAAAAAGAAATGAATATATTAATCAAATCAGTTTGGAGAAAGTCAACCAAGTTATAAAAAAATATTTTGTTCCGCAAATGATTAGTGTTGAAATAGGAAGTTTTTAAGGACTACAAGGAGTATGTAAAATGTTTGGAAGAAAATTAGAAGTTAACAAGCTTAAAAGTTGGAAGCATTTGGAAAGATGTTATAAAAAGTTTCGCAATGCGGAAATGAAAGATATGTTCAATAAAGATCCTGAACGCGCCCAAAAATATACTTTGAAGTTTGATAATCTTTTTTTTGATTATTCTAAAAACAGAATTAATGACCGGATTAAGAATGGTTTGTTGTTGTTGGCAAAAGAGCGTAAATTAAATGAAAAAATTCAAGCAATGTTTGCCGGAGAGAAAATTAATCAGACTGAAAAACGTGCGGTTTTGCATGTGGCTTTACGCAATAGAGCTAATACGCCGATTTATGTTGACGGTCAAAATGTTATGCCGAAAATTAATGAAGTCCTTGGTAAGATGCGCAGATTTTCTGAAGCCGTGAGGTTAGGAACTTTTACCGGACACACAGGTAAGAAACTTACAAATATTGTAAATATCGGAATTGGCGGTTCTGACTTGGGACCTAAAATGGCATGTGAAGCTTTGCAGCGTTATCGGGCTAAAGATTTGAAGTGTTATTTTATATCTAATATTGACGGTACTGCTTGTGCGGAAGTTTTGAATAAGATTAATCCAGAAGAAACATTATTTATCGTTTGTTCCAAAACATTTACTACCATTGAAACACTGACCAATGCCCGTACTTGTCGTAAATGGTTGACAGATGCTTTGGGAGAACATGCGGTGGCTAAGCATTTTGTGGCGGTATCAACCAATGCCAATGAAGTTGCCAAATTTGGTATTAATGTTGAAAATATGTTTGAATTTTGGGATTTTGTCGGCGGTCGTTATTCAATGTGGTCTGCTATTGGTTTATCGATTGCAATAGCTGTCGGAATGGATAATTTTGAGAAATTGCTTGAAGGTGCTCATGCGATGGACATGCACTTCAAAAATACTGATTTAGCGGATAATATTCCTGTTATTATGGCCTTGTTGGAAATATGGTATCGTGATTTCTTTAAATTCGGTAGTATTGCTGTTGTTCCTTATGATCAATATTTGCAATATGTTCCGGCATATTTGCAACAGCTAGTTATGGAAAGCAATGGTAAAGCGGTTAATAATGAAGAAAAATTTGTAAAATATGAAACATCTCCGGTTTTGTTTGGTGGAGCGGGAACAGATGTTCAGCATTCATTTTTTCAGATGATACATCAAGGAACATCGGTTGTGCCGTGTGATTTTATTATTCCGGCAATTTCACATAACGAAATTGGCGAACATCATGAAATTTTGATAGCAAATGTATTGGCTCAGGGTGAAGCTTTGATGCGTGGTAAAACATCAACTGAAGCTTATGAAGAAATGATTAGAGCCGGAAAAAGCAAAGAAGATGCGTTTGCGTTGAAGAAATATAAAAGTTTTGTAGGTAATCGCCCATCGAATACCTTTGTGTTTAAAAAGATTGATCCGTATGCTCTGGGTATGTTGATTGCGGCTTATGAACACAAAACTTTTGTTGAAGGTGTTATCTGGAATATTGATTCTTTTGATCA
>JAFTLF010000023.1 GCA_017452885.1 Alphaproteobacteria bacterium | reverse complement strand
TCTCCTATTGATGATGGTGAATATAAAGAAGATGCTCTGGTTGCTGACTTTACGGAAAATGAAAAGCAAAATTCTGAGGTTACCGTTTCTGAGGAAGAAGTGTCCGTTGTTGATGAGGTCGCAGAAGACTCGGTAGTTGAAGGCGGTTGGTTGGTAGAAAATACGGAAGAACAAATATCTGAAAATAATGTTGCCGGTGGTTGGTTGTCAGAAACAGAAGATAGCTTGGCTTCAGAAGTTGAAGCAGAGGAGCCAATTGAGGATGGCAACGTAGATATTGTTGATAACATTGAGCAAATTGAAGAAAATGTTTATGATACAGTTGAAAAAGAGGTTGTTGTCGCGAATGAGGAAGATACTGTTAATGAAAACAGTTGGTTAGTGTCAGATGCTGATGATGAAATAAATAGTTTGGAAAATGTATCTGCAACTGATTATTCTTCGGAAGAAAAAGAGGTTGGTGAAGAAAGTTTTACGGAATCGGAAAATTATTCAACAGATGTTTCTTTAACAACCGATAATTGTGAAGATTTTAATGAAGTTAATACATCGGATGCTGTTTATTCTTTAGAACAAAATTTTGTAAAGTGGTATAGCGGTTCGGTGCATGATGAAATATTTGAGATATTTAAAAATCAATTGCCCGAAGTTGTAGAAGGTAACTCGGATTGCAAGATTATTCATATTAATGTCGGTTATGATACATATGGTTGGCTGATTGAATTTGATGGTGGGCTTACTATGAGCTTGGATGATGTGCGTAAATATCAGATTAAAAACGGAATGTTACCGGCAACTTCAGGAGCTATACGATATGGAACAAGCTGTTGCCGTTTTAGTCAAATTGAGAGAATACTTATTTATCAAAGTGTTAGGTATTTTAGTTACGGAGCATAAAAAAAGACTTCAATTTGAAGTCTTTTTTTGTTTAGTGTTAATTTAGAGTGTGTTGACAAACTCAGTGGCATCACTCAAGCTACATGGTAGCTTGTTACAATCGACGAATCTTTCAATATCGGCATCTGTCGGAGGGGTAATATCTTCTTCAATGATTGCTGTAACAATAATTTCACCACATCTGTACCTGCATACAGCCGAGTAGGTTGTATGTTTGTTTTTTTGTTTTAGATGAATACGGAAACTCTCAGCTGGATGATAAATGAAAGCTCCGTATTTGGAGAATTGAGCTTGTTGAGAGCCTATTTCAGCCCATACATATCCGTCTTCTTCCTTAATGGCAAACGCTGTGCAGATGAACGCTGAGGTCTGTGGATGAAACAAGCAGATGGCCTCAACCATGGATATATCCCCACAAGCAGGAGTACAAGTTTTGAGAACTTTTTGCATGACATAAAAGCTGAGCAAAGGTTGGGGCGTAAAAGCCGGATATTCCAGTGTTCCTATTACATTAGCCATACAATATTCCTCAGGAGAAACCTTAGCGATAGGTTGGACAACGTTGCTATTCTGCGAAGTTGCAGAATTTTCTTGTTTCAGTGCAGAGCTTTTCCTAGAAAAGCAGTTTGCAATTTTTTCTAAAAAGTTCATAACAACATAATTTAAGATCTATATTTTATTGTGTACAAATATAGACAAAAGAGTTTCAGATGTCAATTATTTATTCACGATGATAAGGGTGTCCGGCAATAATGGTTTGTACGCGATAGATTTGCTCACATAAAATGGCTCGCATGAGCATGTGAGGAAAAGTCATGCGTCCGAAAGAAAGCAGCAAGTCGGCTTTGTCGCGAGTAGATTGTAAGTGGCCGTCGGCACCGCCAATAAGGAAACATATTTCCGAGCAACCGGTATTTTGCCATTTTTCTATTTGTTTGGCAAATTCTAAAGATTTAAGATTTTCGCCACGTTCATCCAATACAATAACTTTAGAATTGGAAGAGATTGAGCCTTGCAAAAATTTTGCTTCATCTTCTTGTGTTGAATTATCTTTTTCTTTAATAATAATTTCCCAATTTGAGCGTTTGGCATATTCGGCGATTATTGCCGCTTCCGGAGAGTTTTTTTTGCATTTGCCAATGGCTAAAATTATGATTTTCATTCTTTATTTCCTAGGGCAAAAATACTACTTGTCCAAAAACGTTTTGTAAGAAGAACAAGGATATATAACATAAGCCGGCTGCAATTATTGGAGTTGCTATCCAACCGATTGCTATTTTGCCGATTAAATCCCAATGCAGATTTTTTCCGCCGCGTGCAAGTCCTATTCCCATGACAGCGCCAATAACGGCTTGTGAACTTGAAACCGGAACTAAGGGTAAAGAGGGTAAATTATGCGAGAGCAAAAAATGTTTAAGATTTTGGGAAGCAAAAAGAAACAAAACCAAAGATTGGGCAACAACCACAACCCACGCCATTAAAGGTGACATTTTCATAATTGAATTGCCGACGGTGTTCATTACTTTTTGAGAATAAGTAGCTACGCCTATGCTGATAGCGATGCTACCTATTAAAAATAAAACTTGTGTTCCGTTGAGTGTTATGCCCCATCCGAAATTGACATCTTTTAAGGGAGATGAGGGGACAAACACTCCCATTACATTAGCGATATTGTTTGCTCCTAAAGCGTAGGCTCCGAATGCGCCGGCAATAATCAAACCTATTCTTGTATAAGTATCCTGACGAAGAAGATGTGTATGAGATTTGCGAATAATAAGACGAATCAAGTAGTATAAAAATATGGCTATAATTCCGGATAGAATCGGACAAATAACCCAAGTACCAACAATTTGAGTTAAAATTGTAATGTCGGTTGGTTTTCCTGCAAAAAAATTCCAACCGATAATTGCACCGACAATTGCTTGTGATGTGGATATTGGCATGGACAATTCAACCATCCAGAAAATAGTGATTGCTGCAGCAAGGGCTGCCATGAAAGCTCCTGCCAAAGTATTAATGGAACCAAGGTGTCCTAAAGTTTGAGAGGTACCTGAGCCTGCATAAACAGCGCCAATAATGATGAAAATTGATGAAATAACAGCAGCTGTGCGAAAACTAACCATTTTGGTGCCAACAGCAGTACCAAATATGTTGGAAGCATCATTGGCTCCAAGTGACCATCCTAAAAATAAACCCGAGCTTAAGAAAAATAGGAAAGTTATATCCATGACTAAATATCTCTTTTGATTGTGAAAATAAGCAGTTCATCAATGAAGTCTTCTGCAATGTCTGCTATATCCGCAATTTCGTTAATAAAGTTGGAAAGTTGGAGCTTGTTGGCCAGAGGAAGTTCTGAGTCAAAAATAGCTTTGCGCAAGTTGTCGGCGCTAACATCTGATTCATGTTCAATAAAATATACTTTTTGAGAATAATCTCGGACGGAGCTTAAATCTCGGAAGAAGGCTCTGGAAGCTTTAGCCATATTTTCGGCACATTCGGCACTAAGGTCACATAGTTCGTTAATACGCAAATGATATGAGGTATCAATTTCCGGTTTTTCAATATGGAACATATAGGTAACTTCATCAAATTTATTGATAACTTTATCCAAATTTTCAACTAAATGAAGAACATCGGCACGCAAATCAGGAATCAAATTGTGGGTATAAAGGCTGCTTTCGATTTCACGACGTAGGTTATCGGCATCATGCTCAATTTGTTTGATTTGTTTGGATAATTTTTTGTAATTATCACTATGCCCCTCATCAAGAAAAACACGTACAGCTCGTTTGAATGTCATGGCCGCATCAAGTAATCTGTCGTGAAAAAAGTCGATTTTATTTTCGAGGCTTTTGGTTTTGGAAAAAAGAGATAAATTAAGATGAAACATTTTTTTGCTTTCAAAAGTTTAAACTTAAGTTCATTATATTGCTTATTTATGAAAAAATAATTTACTATTTTTGAAAAACTGACAAATAAATATTATTTTCCGCTTGTAAATATCTAATAGTTTGTTAGATTAAATGAGTTGATAATATAACTTTGAGGAATTTGAAATGAATAAGATTAACGCTGTATATGTATCTTTAGTAGCTTTGGTTGTATCCATTGTTACATTGGTTATGTGCATTGTTTGTTGCAAAAAAGGTGGTGATTCTGCCAGTGTTGAACAAGCTTTGAATGATAATCCGGAAATGATTATTCAAGCAATGCAAAACTATGAAACCAGACAGAGAGAAGAAGCTCAGAAAAAAGCTCAGGAACTTTTGGCTCAAAGCGAAGAAGAGCTGACTAAGAATCCGGCTGACGGTTTCCTCGGTAATGCTGAAGGCGATGTTGTTTTAGTAGAATTTTTTGATTTTTCTTGCGGCTATTGTCACAAAATTTATCCGGTTTTGAAAAATGTTATAGCTAAAAATAACAACTTAAAAGTTGTTGCTAAACCATTGGCTTTCTTGTCTCCGATGTCTAAATATGCCGCTAAAGCAGCCTTGGCAGCTAAAGAGCAAAATAAATTTGCTGAGGTGTATACTGCTGTGTTTGAAATCAACGGTCCGATGACAGAAGCTAAAATTGACGAAGCTGTTGTAAAAGCCGGTGTCGATTTGGAAAAATTGAAAACAGATATGGAATCTGAAAAAGTTAATAAAATTTTGAACGATACATCTGCTTTGGCTGCTAAAATTCAGGTTAATGGTGTTCCGACATTAATCTTGAATGGCAAAATCATTCAAACTTTGGATGAGGGTGTTCTTCAAGATGCTATTAATCAGGCTAAATAATTTTTAGTTTGAAAAAAATAATAAAACGGTCGGTTTTCCGGCCGTTTTTTTGTTGGTTGGGGGTTGCTGTATATTCATGCTTGAGTTTTGGGAATAAAAAAACTATATATAAAAAGTCGGTTAACCTGTTTTGAGGAAACAATATGAGAAATGCAAGAAATATTATTGTTTGGATTGTAGCTTTTATTCTGCTTTCGGCTGCAATGAATATGTTTATGCCCGGTGGTGATAGGGTGAATTCGGAAAAATTAGCATTTTCGGAATTTATGGATCATGTTGAAAATAAAAAAATTGCCGAAGTGACAATTGAGGGAGCCAGTATTTCGGGAATGTATACCGATGGTAAACGTTTTTATACTTATGCTCCATTTGACCCTACAATGGTAGAATTGTTGCGTAAGAATGATGTTAAGGTTTCGGCTCAGCCAGAAAGCAATACGTCTGATAATTTATGGGGTGTTTTGATTTCGTGGTTTCCGATGTTGTTGCTTATCGGAGTCTGGATTTTCTTTATGCGACAGGCTAATTCCGGTAATAACAAAGCAATGAGTTTTGGTAAATCTCGCGCGAGATTGATTGAGAATACTAAAAAAATTACTTTTGCTGATGTGGCTGGTGCTGATGAAGCCAAGCAAGAGCTTGAAGAGATTATAGATTTTTTGAAAGATCCTGAAAAATTTCAGCGTTTGGGGGGGAAGATTCCGAAAGGAGTTTTGATGGTTGGTCCTCCGGGAACAGGTAAAACTTTGTTGGCTAAAGCGGTGGCAGGAGAGGCGGATGTGCCATTCTTCTCTATTTCCGGTTCTGACTTTGTTGAGATGTTTGTCGGTGTTGGTGCAAGCCGTGTACGTGATATGTTTGCTCAGGCAAAGAAAAATGCACCATGTCTGTTATTTATTGATGAAATTGATGCTGTATGACGACATCGTGGTGCCGGATTAGTTGGTGGTAATGATGAGCGAGAGCAGACGCTTAATCAATTGTTGGTAGAGATGTATGGTTTTGAGGCCAATGAGAATGTTATTTTGATTG
>JAFTLF010000022.1 GCA_017452885.1 Alphaproteobacteria bacterium | reverse complement strand
CGATGTTATTGTTATTGATCGCAATCAGACTCGTCTTGATGAGATAGCCAAAGAGTATGACGTTCTTCCTATACTTGGAGATGCTTCTCATCCTGATGTGCTTGAACGAGCAGGTGTAAAAAATGCCGATATTATTCTTGCCGTAACCAATATTGACGAAGTTAATATGGTTATTTGCCAAGTTGCTCATACATTATTTGGGGTCGTACGCAAAATTGCTCGTATTGATAATGAAGCTTTTCTGGATCCGATTTGGGGAGTTTTGTTTAATGAGCAAAATATTCCGATTGATTTGATTATCTCTCCGGATATGGAAATTGCTGAAAATATCTTAAGGATTTTAAGGTTTCCCGGTTGTTTTGATATTTTGCCTGTTTTAGGTGAAGAAGCCTACATGCTCACTTTAAAAGTGCCGGAAAATTGTCCGTTAGTTAATATGCCGATAATGCAATTTTCTCGCAGCGATAGCAATTTTGACGCAGCTGTGGTTAATATCTTAAGAGGAAACAAGTGCTTTTTACCACAATTAGATGACACTCTTAAAGTTGGCGATGAAATTAATTTAATCGTTAAAAAAGATGCCGTATATAATACCATAACATCTTTCGGGTTGGAAAATCCAACGAATGAACGCTTGGTTATCTTTGGCGGCAACAAAATTGCCGAATACCTTGGAACTCAGATTGAACACGATGATACAGTCGTCAGTTGTAAGATTATTGAAAGTGATATAGACAATGCGCGTCGCTTGGCCAAAGATTTGAGCCATGTTATTGTTATTCATGGAGAAATGATGAGTGATGTCATTTTGTCAGAGGCTGATATTAATCATGCCGATGCGTGTATTGCCGTAACCACAAATGACAAAGATAATTTATTAGCATCTTTATTATCTTCCAAACGCGGCGTTAATACTCCGATAGCAGTTGTTAATACACCGTCATATAATAGCTTGATGGACGATGTTGGTAATAATGTGTTGGTTGATCGTAGCTCTATCACAATATCAAAGCTTTTGAAAGAAATACGCAAAACCAAGATGACAGACGCATATTCTCTAAGCAGAGGGTTGGCAGAAACTTGGGAGATAAAAATAACTGAAGAAACTGGTTTGATTGGCAAAAGAATAAGAATGCTCAACTTACCCGTAGGCAGCAGAATTATTGCTATTAAACGCGAAAATGAATTAATCTATAGTGACAATCATACTTTATTGCAAAATGGTGATGATATAATACTATACGTTGAATCAACAGCTGTTCGTCAGGTCGAAAAGATATTTGCTTAAAAATTGCTTTACTAATAAGTAAAAATGTTGTTAGATTTTAGTCAGAAAAAAATATAAGGAAAAAATAATGTCTAAAAATGTTCAAGAAGATTTTTTAACAAATCTCAAAGATAATAAAATCTCTGTAACTGTTTTCTTGGTTAATGGCGTTAAGTTGCAGGGTATCATTACTTGGTTTGATGACTTTTCTTTGCTGTTGCGTCGAGATGGGCATACTCAATTGATATATAAACATGCCGTGTCGACAATCATGCCGAGCGAAGCAGTAGAAGTCGAGCTTGATTAAGCCTTGGCTTTTGTTGATATAGAAAAATATCCGAGAGTAAAAGCCGCTGTTATTTTTCCGGAAGTTGTCGGAGAATATACAGCATTGTCTAGTGAAGCCAGATTGGAAGAAATATCCGGTCTGGCTTTGGCGATTAATTTAGATGTTGTTTTTCGTGAAATTATCAAAATAAGAACTGTTAAACCATCAACATTTATCGGACAAGGCGCGCTTGATAAAATATTGCCTTTGGTTGAGCAGGGAGTAGAATTATTGGTAATAGATACCAGAATTTCACCGATTCAACAACGCAATCTTGAAAAAAAGCTTGGGCTTAAAGTTATTGATAGAACTGCTTTGATTTTAGAAATTTTTGGTGAACGAGCGCAAACCAAAGAGGGTAAATTACAAGTTGAACTTGCACATCTTACGTACCAACGTAGCCGCTTGGTTCGTAGCTGGACACACCTTGAACGACAACGAGGCGGAGCTGGTTTTTTGGGTGGTCCCGGTGAAACTCAGATTGAGTTAGATCGTCGTATTATTGATGATAAGATTATTCGCATCAAAAAAGATTTGGAAAAAGTTCGTCTGACACGCTCAATTCAGCGTTCATCACGTCTAAAAGTTCCATATCCGATTGTGGCTTTGGTCGGCTATACTAATGCCGGCAAATCAACATTATTTAATCGCTTATCGGATAGCAATGTTTTTGCCAAAGATTTATTGTTTGCGACATTAGATACTTCTATGCGAAAAATCACATTGCCTTCCGGTCGGGATGTTATTTTATCAGATACAGTTGGTTTTATTTCAGACTTACCTCATGAACTTGTTATGGCCTTTCGCGCTACTTTGGAAGAAGTTCTAAATGCCGATTTGGTTGTTCATGTTCGAGATATTGCCGGAGAAAACAGTAGAGAACAAAAACAAGATGTTCTTAAGGTATTAGAAAGTCTGGGATTTCAAAATATAGAAGAAGATAGACGTTATATAGAAGTACTTAATAAAATTGATATTTTGGATATGGAACGCAAGCATGATTTATCTTTGAACAAAAAGACATACATGGCTCCGCTTTCGGCAATAAGCGGTGAGGGATGTGCCGATTTTCTTCAGTGGATTGATGATAAGTTATCAGCGGATTATGATGTTCTTGAGTTGGAAGTTGGTGCTTCTAATGGTAAGCTGATAGCTTGGATATATGATAATACTGAAGTTTTGACTAATGTTATCAAAGAAGATCGTATCCGTTTCAAAATCAAACTTGATGTTGCCACTAATTCAAAATTGCAAAAAATGTTAGCTTAGCTCCCCTTTGAAAACGTTGAAAATTTCCTATATATGACAACATAATCACGCATAGAAGGAAATTAAAACATGAACAAATTTTTATTTTTTGCGACATTTTTGTTTCTGACTTCATGTCAAGGCTCAACTCTCAATTACGGAAGTACCCTACAACCATGGATAGGGCAGTCGCAAGAAAGACTCCAACAGGCTTGGGGATTGCCTCATGATGTTTATTACATTACTCCCGAGCAAAAAGTGTGGACATATCTGGAAGTGTCTTCCGAGGCTTTGAATGGTGCAGATAATCCCTATTCAAATGAAGTTTATTATCCTGCAATAAGCATGCCTGATTTTGGTTTTCCTTCACAGCCGCAATACACACAACATTATTGCAAAACTTTATTCACAATAACAAACTATATTGTTACTGATTATAGTTTTAACGGTGATGATTGTGTTGTTAATACTCGCGAATAAAAAACTTAAACTGTTAGTTCAAGACACGGCTGTAAAGCGCTGCAAAAAGTACATATTTGTTCCGATTGAAACAAATATATGCCAAATTGTATGGGTATATTGACGGCTTTTCCAAACATAAAAAATAATTCCCAATGTATAAAAAGCTCCGCCCAAAATCAAAAATATTAATCCGATTGTCGGTATTTTGCTCACCAGTTCTTTAGAGGCAAATACAATCATCCAGCCCATAAGGACATACAATCCGATAGACCAAGCCTTGGTTCCGCTTCCTGTCGATAAGAGTTTAAGACAAGTGCCGATTAAGGCTAATCCCCAAACGATTCCGAACAATATCCAACCAATCGTGCCGCGCATATTGACCAAGAGAAAAGGGGTATAAGAGCCGGCAATCAGATAATAAATCGAAATATGGTCAAATTTTTTGAGTTTTTTCTTCCACTCCTGATTGGGGATGGCATGATAGATTGTAGACGCGCTGTATAAAACAATCATAGATGTTCCGAAAATATCAGTGGATACGATAGCCCAAACATTACCGTCAATAGATGACAATACAACCAATAAAACTAATGCGGCAATACTCAAGGCTATTCCGATGCCATGAATAATGCTGTTCCATATTTCTTCCTTAATTGTGTAAGAGCGTCCGTTCAATATCGAGATTGTCATAGCTTGTTTCCTGAAAATTAGTCTTTTTGATAAGAACATAAAAATAAAAAGTAGTCAAATTATTATCCGATTGTTATAGAGGAAAAAATATGTTAAACTACTCGTTGTTGGCAATTTTTTTGTGGAGAATATTTATGCCGTCAAAGCCCGAAGAAGCAAAAGAATACGCAAGATACATCGAGTTTACTGAGAGTAATGAGTATAAAAAGCTAACTCAGGGAGAAAATGCCGTTTTCAAGGATTTTAATCCCCAATCAGCTCAAGATTTGCAAAATTTGCGTGACTATATTTATAGTGATTTGCCCTCAATATCGCGCACAATTGAATTTGCCAATATGTCTTCGCTCAGCATATCTCGTATGCAAATCGGAATGGCTTTGGTTGCTCGAGACGAATATCAGCAAAAATTGGAAAAAGAAATTCCTAAGTCACATAAACGCATCATAACGCCGACAGCAACAACATCAAAAAACGGATATGTCGGCAGAATAAAAGGCTATGACGCTTCACGGCGTTTTCGCTGTTAACATAAAAACGGTAAAATCACCACGTGTTGATCATAAATAACAAAAAGCCGTCTTTTAGACGGCTTTTTAAATTGGCGGAGAGTCAGGGATTCGAACCCCGGGAGGAACTCACGCCCCTCGTCTGATTTCAAGTCAGGTGCATTCAACCGCTCTGCCAACTCTCCACAGACACCAAGAGCTTTAAACCAAACTTTTGTTGTCGTCAAGCTTTTTTTTATAATTTATTTACATGTTTGTTTTATTGTTGCTATAAATAAAACGTCAGGCATGGTTCATATCAATGGAAAAATCATATTTACATGTTTCTTTTCTTGCATTAAGTCTGTTAGTTGAGGGGTGCATTTCTGCAAAGGCTAATGTTACATCTTTTGCACCGCCGGAGTATTGCACATGGCTGGAAGAATTAAAAAAAGATATGATTAACCGCGGAATTTCCGAAGAAACGGTCAAAACTGTCTATGCACAAGATTATTATCATCCCAGTCCTGAAGTTGTAAAAAAAGATCGTCGGCAAATCGAATTTGCTCTTACATCAACAGAATATATCAACAGAGTAGTTACGGCCAAACGTGTTGAAAAAGCTCGAGAATATTATAAAACTCTGCATCCGTTATTAAAACAAATTGAAGATAAATATGGTGTTCCGGGGCAATATATCATAGCTTTTTGGGGAATGGAAACTAATTTCGGCAGTAATTTTGGCGGATACAATGTTATTTCCTCGTTAACAAACCTCAGTTATGATAAACGTCGCCCGACATTTTTTCGTAATCAATTGTATGAAGCTCTCAAAATTATTGATACATGGAATGTTGATTATACACAAATGCAAGGATCATGGGCTGGTGCAATGGGGCATTTCCAATTTATGCCTTCTACGTTTAATGCTTATGCTGTTGACTTTGATGGTGATAACAAAATTGATATATGGCATTCTTTTGTCGATGCTTCGGCTTCTGCGGCCAATTATCTCTCATCAATAGGCTGGCAACGTCAAATCCCATGGGGAATGGAAGTTAGTTTGCCGTGGAATTTTGATTTTGCTCAAACCGGTCGTAACAAAGTAAAAAATATTAAAGAATGGCAACGTCTTGGCGTGCGAACAAAAAATAATCAAAAATTAAACCTTGATAAAGGATTAAATGCAGCACTAATCACGCCGGAAGGAAAAAAAGGGCGAGCTTACCTTGTTTTTGATAATTTTAATAAAATAATGCATTGGAATCGTTCCGAAAATTATGCTTTAGCAATCGGTATTTTATCAGACTATATTATATCAAACAAACCTTGGCGCGCTCAATACGAAAATCCGGCTTTACGCTTACGTACTGACGATATTTTACAAATTCAAAGCTTTATTAATAAAATTTTCGGAGATAAGCTTGATGAAGACGGCTTGCTTGGCACCGGCACTCGAGAAGCCATAAAAAAAGTTCAGCAAAAAGCCAATTTGCCCGCTGATGGTTATCCTGATTATCGTCTTTTACAAAAAATAAAAAATTATAATCCTCAACTTGGATTCAGTATTCCGGTACCGGAAAGAAAATTACACAAGCCCAATTAATCGCTTTACGAAGCTGCAAAAACAGTATAAATTGTCAGACGAAGTAAAGAACGATAGAGAGAACAAATGACTGATTTTCAACATAATTGGGGTAAAATTTTATTGGTTGTTGCATTGTTTTCGCTCAGTGCTTGCACTTATGGGCGCATAGGTAGCGGAACCGGACATTATTCTCAAGCCACGGCTATTAAAGGGCAGGGCGGGTCTTACAAAATTGGTAAGCCATATAAAATCATGGGTAAGTGGTACTATCCTAAAGAAGATTATAATTACTCAGAAGTTGGTACCGCTTCATGGTACGGCAAAGATTTTCATGCCAAAAAAACTGCTAATGGCGAAAAATATGACATGAATGCTCTGACTGCGGCGCACCGGACTCTTCCTTTGCCTTCAATTGTTAAAGTGACCAATCTTGAAAACGGACGCTCTTTAGTTTTGCGTGTTAATGATCGTGGCCCTTATGCCAAAAACAGAATCATTGATATATCCAAGCGCGGCGCTCAACTATTGGGCTATCAGCAACAAGGAACAGCCAAGGTTAGGGTTGAGGTTCTTGCCGAAGAGAGTAAAGCTCTGAAAGCAGCATTGCTTGGAGAAGATTACAAACTTCCGACAGCTAAGTTAAAACCGCTTGAAGTTGCATCATCAACAGCAGATTCGCTAAAGCCTCTTGAGTTGAAGGGGGCAGGTTATGTCGGAACCGGAGCAATATCTTATCCCAAAAACAGTTGGTTTGTTCAGGCCGGTGCATATACTAAACAGTCTGCGGCACAAAATTTGAGTCAACAGCTCGATAAATATGGCGCAACCAATATTTATTACGTAACGGTAAACGGACAACAATTTTATCGTGTTCGCCTAGGACCATATACTCACAAACAAGAGGCTGAAGTTGCATTAGCTCAGGTTAAACACTATGGTATTTACAACGCTAAAGTTGTACAAGATTAAAAACAAAGGGTTGAAGATGTATATAAAAAATAAAACAGCGCTGAGCTTTATCTTAATGAGTTCCATTATAGGGACTGCTTATAATTCATGGGCAATTGAGAGTAAAGCAAAAAATCTTATTTTAATGGATTTTGATACCGGTCAGTATCTTTATACCAAAGATGCCGACAAAATGATTCCTCCGGCTTCAATGAGCAAGCTTATGACCGTTTATATGATATTTAACAAGCTCAAAGACGGAAGTTTATCTTTGGATGATACATTTACGGTTAGTGAAAATGCTTGGCGTAAAGGTGGTGCAGCCAGTGGCGGTTCAACCATGTTCTTGTCAATTGGCGACAAAGTTCGTGTTGAGGACTTGCTTAAAGGTATTATTATTCAATCAGGAAACGACGCTTGTATAGTAGTGGCAGAAAATTTAGCCGGTTCAGAAGAAGATTTTGTTGCTGAAATGAATAAAAAAGCTGATGAAATCGGGCTTGTTAATTCTCATTTTGTCAATGCAACGGGATTGCCTCATCCGGATCATCGGATGTCTGTGGAGGATTTGGCAAAATTATCTCGCCGCATTATTTCCGAATATCCGCAATACTACCACCTCTTTTCACAAAAAGAATTCGTTTATCATAACATTCGTCAAGGTAATCGTAATCCTTTGCTATATAGTATGCAGTCTGCCGACGGTCTTAAAACCGGCCACACCGAAGAAGCCGGTTTCTGCCTGACAGCATCAGCCAAGCGAGGTGACCGCCGTTTGATTGGTGTTATGACCGGTCTAAAATCAAACAAGGAAAGATCGGAAGAAGCTGATAAGATTATGAATTGGGGCTTTCGTGAATTTGATAATTATACCATTCTCAAACAAAATACCAAAGTTGCCGAAATTCCGGTCTGGTATGGTCAAAAGGCTTCCGTAGATTTGTTGGTGAGTCAAAATCTTGTTCGCACCCTCAAAAAAAGTAAGTCAGATAAGATTAAGCTGATTGCTGTTTATGATAAACCGGTTAAGGCTCCGATAAAAGCCGGACAACAATTAGGATATGTAAAAGTTGAAATCCCCGGTCAAGAAGATATGCAAATTCCGCTGATTGCATCTGAAAATGTTGCCAAAGTTGGTGTTTGGGGCAAAATTTCTAAGAACATTAAATATTTGTTATTAGGAGAGCAATAAGTCATGAATGGCAAATTTATCACTTTTGAAGGTGGCGAGGGGACAGGTAAGTCCACTCAATTACGTTTATTGGCTGATTTTTTGCGGACGAAGGGGATAAATGTTGTTGAAACCAAAGAGCCGGGCGGAACACAAACAGGGCAAGAATTGCGCCGAATCTTGGTTACCGGAGATAAAGATAAATTTGATGCCACAGCCGAAGCTTTACTTTATTTTGCGGATCGACACATCCATATGACACAAAAAGTATGGCCGGAAATGGAAAAAGGCAACTGGGTATTAAGTGATCGTTTTGCAGATTCGACAGTTGCGTATCAATATTTTGGCTATAATAAACGTGTTTCCAGAGAAGATTTGGATAGTCTTTACAAGATAGCTGTCGGTAATTTCAAGCCGGATCTTACAATCATTTTGGATATTAACCCTGAAATAGGTTTGGCTCGTTCTTTTAACAAGGCCGCCACTATGGATGTCAAAGAGTTGCGTTTTGAAGGGCGAGAATTGGCATTTCATCAAAGGATGCGACAAGGATTTTTGGAAATAGCTCAACAAGAGCCGCAACGTTGCGTTGTTTTGAATGCGGATAAAAGCATAGAAGTTCTGCACAATGATATTGTAAAAATAATTACGGAAAGGTTTGAATTATAGCACTTATGGAAACCGAAAAGTCAGTTGCCCCTTTGCCCCGTGACAATTATTATTTTTTGGGGCATGATGATGCCGAGCAATTATTTTTGAATGCTTGGCGCAATGATTCTTTGCATAATTCTTGGCTGATTTCCGGCATAAAAGGGGTTGGAAAAGCAACTTTAGCATATCGTTTGGCTCGTTTTATCCTAAGCAATGTCGGCAAAGATAAAACAAATTGTAGCAGTTTGGACGTTTCACCGGATGCACCTGTAGCTAAACAGATGTCTTCCGGTTCTCATCCCGATTTTAAGGTTTTGGAACGCGATTATACCGACACCGAACGTAAAAAGATTCTTAAAGCAATAAAAGACGGTGAGCAACTCAGTTCCGCAGAATTAAAAGATATGAAAAAGTCGGCATTTATTCGTGTTGACGATGTACGTAACATTAATGAATTTTTATCCAAACGCTCATCACAAGATGGTTGGCGAATTGTGCTTGTAGATAGTGTAGATGATATGAATACGGCATCAGCTAATGCGATTTTAAAAATTTTGGAAGAACCTCCGCATAAAACTTTAATGTTGCTCATAAGTCATAATCCCGGACGTTTGTTGCCGACGATTCGTTCTCGTTGTGCAAAATTAGAGCTTAAGCCCTTAAATGAAGGATGTGTTGCCAGCTTATTGCGACGTTATCGGCCGGAGCTTTCTGAAGCAGAAATAAAAAAAGTTGCCTCAATTAGTTCGGGCAGTATCGGCAAAGCACTTAACTATGTTGACAATCAGGCTGTACGTCGTTATGACAGCTTATGCAAGATTGTATCTTCCGGCAAAAATTTCAAAACGGCTGATGTATTAGAGTTTTGTGCAGATGCCGTTGTCAATGAAGACAGTTATTATCTGACACAGGAATTATTACTCAAGTTTTTGAGCGAACTTATTAAGAGTTCTGATAATCCGATTGCCATTGGTGCAACATGGGAAAATGCTGTCAAAACTTTTTCTGAAGCTGACGGTCTTAATATGGATAAACGTCAGGCACTGATGAATATTATTGTAGATATTTGCAAACAGTTTTGAGAGGAATATAATGTTAGTAGATAGTCACTGTCATTTGGATTTTAATGACTTTGAAGACGACATAGATGATATTATCATGCGAGCACGCGAATGCGGTGTTTGTACAATATTAAATGCCGGCAATAACCTTAATGAACTTGACAATCAATTGAAGTTGTCCGAAAAATATCCGTTCATTTATGCAGCCGTAGGTGTGCATCCTCATAACGCTTCTGAATATCCTGATTTAACTGCAGATGAGTTGATTGCCAAAACCACACATCCCAAAGTTATAGGTATTGGTGAAACCGGACTTGACTATTACTATGATTATGCACCGCGCGATTTGCAGATAAAACTATTGAAAGAGCATATTAAAGCCGCACAGGAAACTGAGTTGCCGCTGATTATCCATAATCGTGATTCTGATGATGATATGATGAACGTTTTGGGAGAAGCTCATCGACAAAAAGCATTTAACGGTGTTATCCATTGTTTTAGCTCATCTCAAAAATTTGCTGATTTTGCATTATCTATAGGTTTCTACATTTCGGCTTCTGGTATCATTACTTTTAACAAAAGCGGTGATATTCGCAATGTTTTCGAAACAATACCGCTCAATCGTTTGTTGGTTGAAACGGATGCTCCGTTTTTGGCTCCAATACCCCAAAGAGGTCACCGTAATGAGCCGTCTTATGTTCGTTATACTGCCGAAAAGCTGGCTCAATTGCGAGATGTTTCTTTTGAGCAAATGGCGCAATTGACATCAGATAATTTTTTTAATTTGTTCCGCAAAGCAAGTGATAAGGGACGCAGAGAGTATAAATAAAAATGACAAAAGTAATAATCTTAGGAGCGGGGGCCGCGCCCGGAGTACCATCATTAAGCAACGGTTGGGGAGAGTGCAATCCTGATAATCCCAAAAATCGTCGTCGCCGCACATCAACATATTATGATTTTGGTGAAACCAAGATTTTGCTTGATACTTCTCCTGATATGCTCTGGGGAATGAAAGATAATAATATCCGACGATTAGACGGAGTTTTGTACTCGCATGCTCATGCCGATCATTTGCATGGTATAGATGACTTACGAGAGATAAATCGCATTCAAGAAAACGGTCTGGATATTTATGCCGTTCAAGAAACCATGACCGTAATTGCCGAGCGTTTTAGTTATCTTTTGGCATCAAAAGAGAAAGATTGCAATGTCATGGCTCGCCCTTATTTGATTCCGAATGTCGTAGAACACAATAAGCCCTTTTATATAAAAGATGTAAAAATATGCCCAATCAGACTGATAGGACACAATGTTCCATCAACTGGTTATGTTTTTAATGACGGAGAAGTTGTACATATTGCCGATTTTCGCAGTATTGATAAAATAGGTTTGGAACAAATAAAGATTCGTCCCAAATTGCTGATTCTGCCGCTGACAACTCCATACATTCATCCATATCATGCTTGCCTTGAAGAGTTGATGAACATAATTGCTCATATAAAGCCTGAAAAAGCAGTGCTTAATCATTTGGCGAGTGAATGTGATTATGACGAGATAATGAATGCAACATTAGATAATACGTATGTTGCTTACGATAATATGCTTATAGAACTATAAACCGGAGAATTAAAATGTTATGTATTTATCATATTGCCGACCATGATGGAAAAGGTTCCGCTGCAATTGTCAAACGGCAGTTTCCTGAAATTGAGCTGTTCGGGTTGAATCATGACATGGAAATTCCCTTTGAGGAAATCAAAAAGCACGATAAAATAATCATTTGTGACATTGCATTGCCGCTTGACTTTATGTTTGAGCTGAATGAGAGCAAAGATTTAACATGGATAGATCATCACGCATCAGTTATTACTGCATACGATGAAGCCATAAAAAATGGTGCAAAAGAAATAAAAGGTTTGCGCAAAATCGGGACTGCAGCTATCTGGTTGACATGGCAATATTTTCATCCTGATGAAGATGCTCCTGAAGGAGTCAAGCTTTTGGCTTTGAATGATATATTTGATTTACGTGATAAACGTGTTCGTCCGTTTGAATATGCTTTTCAGTCTTTGGGTGTTAATCGACCGACAGACAAAACATGGGATGATTTGCTTTCCAGACGTACAGATATTAATGAAATGGTCGAAACAGGAAACGCTATCTTATCGTGGATAAAAATACGTAATATTCGCCTATCTCCCAGCATGGCTTTTGAAAGTGAATATATGGGATATAAGTGTATTTGTTCCAACATGCCGCAAGGATATTCAGAATTTTTTGATTCTGTTCCCGATATTGAAAAATATGATTTTATGTGCAACTTCTTCATGAATAAGAAAAACACATGGAACTTATCTTTTTACACATCAAAAGACGATATTGACGTATCAAAAATTGCTGCCACCTTTGGCGGTGGAGGTCACGTGCGTGCTGCCGGAGCATCCAAACTCAGAAAGCTTCCGGAATTTTTAGAAAAAAAAGAGTAGGGGTGTTTGTTGATACAAAAAAGCCGGTTTTTACACCGGCTTTTTTTGCAGAATATAATATACCTAGTATGAACGAGCATAAATAACATCCATTGTTGCAGGTTTTCCTGTCAACAAACAAACGCCTTGCGTGTTGCTCTGGTCAAACGGAATACAGCGAATAGTAATTTTCATGGCCTTAAGAATTTCTTCGGTTGCCGGATCTGCACACCATTTACCGCGAACAAAAGCAACTTTACCTTGAGCATTATCTTCAATCCATTCATTAGATTGCTCAAAGTATGCTTTGAAATCTTCAGGGGTTGTAATATCCGTACGAATATTAGATGTTAATCGATTTTTGGCTGTTTCAAACATTTCTTTTTGGATGTTTTCCAATCTTTCGACAATGCTGTTTTCAAATTCGTTACGAGATAAAATAAGTTTTCCGTCAGACTGTCCTAATTTGATTCTGGTTTTCAGCATGACGTTATTACCTTCCGCATCACGCTTACCGATTTCAAGAATAATCGGCGCACCTTTACGTGTCCATTCCCAGAATTTATCAACGGAATTACGATCACGTTTATCAAGTTTGACACGTATTTTTTCACCAAACGGCATTTTACCGGCAAGGTCTTTTTGAATTTCTTTAATATAATCCATAACAGTGTCTTCGTCCTCGGGCTTTTTGATAACCGGTACAATAACAACTTGATAAGGTGCAATCCGAGGCGGCACAACCATTCCTTCATCATCGGCATGTGTCATAATAACACCACCGATTAAGCGTGTTGAAACACCCCAAGATGTTGTATAAGCAAATTCAGATTGATTTTGCTTATTTATAAAAGCGATGTTAGCTGATTTTGCAAAATTTTGTCCCAAAAAGTGCGATGTTCCGGCTTGAAGGGCTTTTCCGTCCTGCATCATGGCTTCAACACAATAAGTATCGACGGCACCGGGGAATTTTTCATGTTCCGGTTTACGCCCTGTCAAAACCGGCATAGCGAGAGTATCTTCGCACAGCTCGCGATAAGCTTCAAGCATACGTTTGGTTTCTTCTTCAGCTTCCATAGCAGAGGAATGAGCTGTATGACCTTCTTGCCACAAAAATTCACGTGTACGCAAAAACAGACGAGGGCGCATTTCCCAGTGCACAACATTTGCCCATTGATTAATCAACACCGGCAAATCACGATAAGATTTAACCCATTTAGAGAAAGAGTCAGCAATAATAGCTTCGGATGTCGGACGAACAATAAGAGGCTCTTCCAATTTTGAGTCCGGAGTTAATTTTCCGTCTTTCATTGATAAGCGAGAATGAGTAACGACGGCCATTTCTTTTGCAAAACCATCAACATGCTCGGCTTCTTTTTGAAAGAATGAAAGCGGGATGAACATTGGAAAATAGCAATTTTCATGGTCAGTTGATTTTATTTTCTCATCAAACACATCTCGGATGCGCTCCCATATACCATATCCCCATGGTTTAATGACCATACATCCCGGAGAAGATGAATTTTCTGCCATATCAGCTTCACTGATAACACTTTGATACCATTCGGGATAATTAATTTTTCTGCTTGTTTTAAGAGCCATTTTCTTTTGTCCTTTTCATAACGTAATGAAATGTCCGCAACCCCATTGTCGCAGACTTGCCCGCCTAAACTAGCAGAATAAATATAATTTGTGAAGTGTTTTTATATATTGTTGTCATGAAGCTTATGTTTTTCTCTCATATCTTTTTTATGTTTTTTATGTTTGTGGTGTTTATGTTTATCGTGGTCTTTGCATTCACATTTTTTATCATGGTGTTTTTTCTCTTGGCAATGATAATTTTTGTGCATTTCTTTTTTTACATCATCCATTTTTTCAGGAATGTTTTCATTTGTATTTGAAGTACGAACCACATCATGCGAAGTTGTATTTTTGCGTTGGGCCTCGGCGGAATTTGAAACAGACATTACAATGGCAGGAGTTAACATTGCTACGGCTATAATATAATAAATTCTTTTCATTTTAATCTCCTTCAAAATCAGGGAAAAGCATAGGTCATATAAATAGTCTTTGTTGTCCTGTTTGCAATGTCTGACAATATAAATATCGCTTGCAAACAAAAAAAATTGTAGTAGACTCAAAACATAACTAAGCCTCTGTGGTTCAAAGGTGAATAGTTTTTTATAAATGATTATCAACAGTTTACCACCGATAAGATAGTTATATGGGGCAAAGCACCCTTTTATAACAAAAGGACAGACTAAGACCCATTTTATTAACCTGTTATTTATAAGGATATTAGCAATGGCAACAGGAACAGTTAAATGGTTTAACAAGAAAAAAGGTTATGGTTTCATCACTCCTGACGAGGGCGAACAAGATGTATTTGTTCATATTTCGGCAGTACAAAAAGCCGGTTTACGCACCTTGGAAGAAGGAGCCAAAATCAGCTACGAATTAATGTCTGAAAGAGGTAAAACTGTTGCCGGTGAATTAAAATTAGCTTAATTTCACCGCAAGAATACAAAAGACCTCCGGTTTAGCCGGAGGTCTTTTTGTATAAATTAATTCAATTGACAACATTCTGTAAAAATGATAGCAAAACATTAGACAGGAATATCCTGTTTAGTACCTGAGAAGGTGCGGAGCCTTAAGAAGCTCTTTGTATCACACGGCGTTTGATATAACGTCGATAATCAGTTAGACCTTTTGTCATCTGTGAGAAAAGGTCTACGATGAATATATCCCCGACAATATTACGGTCGGGGAGCTTTAAGTGTATGTTCAGAGATATTTTTATCTTAAAGACTTAAAGGAGCATTTTGTGATACATGCTATTCTTAACTCTCCGACCACCTTTCCAACAGGTGGTTTTTTTATTATCTGAATGGAGAGAATGTACATGCAACATTATAATAATCTTTATAAAATAAGCAAAATTCTTTACGGAAAATTGCATCCTTATACAATTTTATATAGAATCCGCAAGTCACCAATATTACTCCCTTACATTATTTGTTATTTACCTTTTTTGTTATTAAAATTTGTAATACAAAAAATAAAAACTCTAATTTATAAAGCTTGCATAAATATCAGGTTTAATAAATTTAAAAAAAATAATTGCCATAAACAAGTTTCAGATTTTATAAAACCATTGGCTTTGTATCTTCCTCAATATCACGAAATTGCAGAAAATAATGAATGGTGGGGACATGGTTTTACCGAATGGACAAATGTAAAAAAAGCAAAACCATTATTTAAGAATCATTATCAGCCTCACATCCCGCATTCTGATATTGGCTATTATGATTTGTCAGATGTTAATGTAATGCGTAAGCAAGCTAAAATTGCCAAAGAATACGGAATTTATGGATTTTGCTTTTACTATTATCATTTTGCAAATTCCAAAAGACTATTAGAACTCCCCATAAACAACTGGTTAAGGGCAACAGATATTAATTTCCCTTTTTGTTTTGCATGGGCAAATGAAAATTGGACAAGAGCATGGG
>JAFTLF010000021.1 GCA_017452885.1 Alphaproteobacteria bacterium | reverse complement strand
TTAGCGATATCTATTTCAATGCGTTCTAAAGCGATAAGAAGTGCTGTTTCTCGTTGGTAATTGAGCCAATTTACATCACAGCCTTTGTCAATCAACATCTGAATTACATATAGTTTTTGCTCATTAGTCATATTTTCGTTCAAAATTACACGAACCGATGCAAAAGCAAGCAGAGCAAGGCTTACAAGCAAATAATAACGGATATCTCCAAATTGGGTGTTTGAAATCAATCGAACCGACGCAAAGCCTTAAAAATCAAGGGTTAGCAAAAAATTTTGCTAACCCTCTCCAAATTGGTGCGCTAGGCCGGAATCGAACCGGCACGTCCTTGCGGACAACAGATTTTAAGTCTGCAGCGTCTACCAGTTCCGCCACAAGCGCAAAATCTTTTTTGTTTATACAGAGCTTTTTATTTAATTGCAAGAACAAATTATAAAAATTCACTTCGGGAATGAAATAAAATAACAGTTGTTTATTTTATAAAAATATGTTCTTTATATATCTGTTATAACCATAGTTTGCCTTTTGCGGCAGTTGACAGCGTCACGGCAAATTGCAAACTTTATTTTTTATAGAGGAAAATGTAATGAAAAGTATTAATATTTCCTGGCGGAATTATCTCTTGCCAAATATTCACAGTGAAGGATGGCGGTTTATCGGAATTTTTGCGGCAGTACCAGCGTTACTGGCAATTATTGCGGAACCTTTGGGATGGATTGGTTTAGGTTTAACTGTATGGTGTTATTATTTTTTTCGGGATCCGGAAAGAGTTACTCCGGTTGTTGATAATGTCGTTGTTTCTCCTGCAGACGGTACTGTGCAGATGATTGCTAAAGTTAAGGCTCCCGAAGAACTTGATATGGGTGATCAGAAATTTACCCGTGTGAGTATTTTTATGAGTGTATTTAATGTACATGTTAATCGTGCGCCGGCAGAAGGTAAAATTACCCAATCTGTTTATGTTCCGGGAAAATTTTTTAATGCTACACTAGACAAGGCGAGTAAGGATAATGAACGTCAAGTTTTGGCTATGAAGACCAAAAACGGTAAAGAAATATGTTTTGTTCAAATTGCCGGTTTGGTGGCGCGACGTATTGTGTGTGATGCTGTTGCCGGACAAGAATATAAAGCAGGAGAACGCTTTGGTATGATACGTTTTGGGTCTCGTTTGGATGTTTATTTGCCGGAAGGTGTTGAACCGCAAGTTGTTTTGGGGCAAACAATGGTCGCAGGCGAGAGTATTATTGCTAATCTGGCAAGTGATGCTAAAGCGATGCAGGGAGTTGTTCGCTAATGGAGAGAATTAATAAAAAGTTGCAATTGTCAAGGCAGAAGTTGACTTCATTGCCTTTTCGTAAAATTGCTCCGAATATTGTCACGATGTTAGCTTTATGTGCTGGAGTAACGTCAATTCGTTATTCTATTCAGGCAGATTGGGTTAAGGCCGTTATTTGTGTTTTTGTTGCTGCTTTCTTTGATCTTTTGGATGGGAGAGTTGCCAGAATGCTTAAAGGTTCTACTAAATTTGGCGCAGAATTGGATTCCCTTTCCGATTGTGTCAGCTTTGGTGTAGCACCGGCAATTATGATCTATCAGTGGACAATGTTTGACTTACCTAAGTTTGGTTGGTTTTTTTGTTTGTTGCTGTCAGTCGGCATGGCGATGCGTTTAGCTCGTTTTAATACTATGTTGGAGGATGAGCCTCAGCCGGAATATTGGCAAAACTTTTTTGTTGGAGTTCCAGCTCCTGCTGCAGCGGCATTGGTGATGATGCCAATTATGATTTCGTTTGATTTTCCGGAGTTGAATTGGTTAGTTCGTTCTAATGCGTTTTGTGCGGTTTTGTTGGTGGTTGTTACGTTTTTGATGGTTAGTCATATTCCTACGGTTTCAACCAAAAAAATGAAAGTTCCAACTTATATGTTTATGCCGATGATGCTGATTGTGGCTTTATTTGCATCGTTTATTATTACTCAGCCGTGGTTAACGCTTGGAATTATGGTTGCGCTTTATGCTTTATCTATTCCGTTTGGTGTTTTGGTTTTTATACATCAAAAGAAAGCTTATGAAGCAAGACAGTAATAAAAAACCGGATGTTTTAACATCCGGTTTTTTTTATAATGGTGAGATTTGTTTTTGTTGGCCATGTAGTGTAAATACAGCCATTGTTTCCATTGGGTGGCAGATTTGTCCCTGTGGACGCTTATTAAATACATTTAGTCCTCGGTATCCGATACTGGCATTTTCCAGAACTGTGATAAATTGTTTATAGGGATAATTGGTTATGGAGTTGGCATTACGTCTGGTTATTACAGCCATATGATGTCCATTTTCTAAATCAGGAAGGGCTTGTTTTTGGTTGTGTTCATCATAAACGGCAAAATCTTCCGGTAAATTTAGGGCAATAATATAATTGCGATTATCAGGCATAATAGTGATTTTAGCCGGAGCATTTGTATTATGATGATACTTGCTTTGTTCATATAATTCTGGATTAAACATCTTTATAAAAGGCTCTTTACGCATTTTATCATCAGCAAAACTGCTCATAAAATGAGCTCCGGAATATTTACTTTCTTTTTGGATAGGCAAAAAAGCATAGCTGATGACAAACATATTTTTTAGGGCATCGTTTGTTGTATTGCGGTCATATAGCTGTGAGGCTATGTGAGAAAAAGCATTTATCCAACGGTGGACATGAGCTCCTCCTGCACAATAATCAAGAAACGTTAGTTGGCAGTTTTTCTTGAATACCTCTGCATTGTAAGGGGTGCCACTGATAATGCGATTTTGTTTGTCAAGACGAATATCTTTACCGATGAAGTGTAAAAGATATTTTTGAACAAAACGCATATCAACATCTTCAAAATAAGTTTGCGGATTACGGATAGTTTCCAGTGAAAGGGCAAATTTTTCACCACGAGGTTGTTCAATAGGAAAGTGGGCGAGATAAACATCTACTTGTGAACCAAATACATTTTTATTATCCAAGGTATCATTTAGGAACTTGCTACTCCATTTTTGTAATTCTTCTTGAGAACCTTGGATATGGAAAGGCATGGATACTATAAGATTGCGACGTTTAGGGTCAATATGAAGATTATCATTTATAAATTGGGCATTGGATAAAGTATCATGATTGTTTATTTTCCAAAATTGATAATCGCAATGTTCACGAAAGACATATTTGCTATCTTTGATTTGGCCGGAACAATCTGCGGAATATTTAGCGGCAGCACGATAAAGATTAATAAGAGCAGGGTTACAAGCGTGAATGCTGCTCAGTTTATCAAGAGCTTTTTGTGCGTCCCGAATGTAGCCACTGAGTTGAAGTGAAAAGGTCAGCAAATTTTTTTCATCTGCAAATTGGCTACTCATTTGTACGGGAGGTTGTCCTGAAGCAATAAGAAAACGGTTAATTGCCTGTTCAAATAAGCAAATTCTTTTGTTTTTTAAGATATTTTTAATAGTGTTTTGAGCAGCCTCTTCTTTATTTTCGACGAAAGGCTTCTCAAGAACGTTTTTTATAAAAGCGTTTCTAATGGCTACTGCGAGCGGATTGTTGTTCATAGTTTTATCGTTTCTGTTTGCATCTGTTGCGGATTCGTTATAATTAATATCTAAGTTTTAGACTAAAAATGGAGATAAATGTTGTCACTTTTTGATAATAAATATTACAAAAGCACTGGTAATCCGCGTAAACTGGTTGTTTTTATACATGGATATAATGGTTCTCCTGAGGCAATTGATTATGCAGTTCAAGGACTTAGGGAAAAATTGACAGATTGTGTTATCGTTGTGCCAAGAGCTCCGTTTGTTTGTGAAAAAAATGGGGATAATCTTCAATGGTTGAGCTTTTATAAGGTTGATCCTGAGGTTAGATTCCGCAATCCTGATGCTTCAGTAGAGGAAATTTTTGACATATTTGATCATTTAGGAGATGACTTTGCTGAAATTGGAATGCAAATGAATGCTTTTATTACTGAACAACAAAAAACTTGGAATGTTGATGACGCGCATACTTATGTTATGGGATTTTCTCAAGGTGCGATGATTTCTGTTTATACGGCTTTGTCGCGTCGAACATTGTTAGCCGGATGTATTGCTGTTGCCGGAATAATACCGGGGAAAAGTCGGCTGGAAAAAGAAATTGTTTCTAAACCTCCGTTTTTATTGTTGCATGGAAAAGATGATGCTACTGTTCAACACAAAACTTTGCCAACAACCGTAGCTTGGTTTAAGGAACATGATATTAGTTTTGAAGTATATGAGTTTGACAATTTGGCTCATCGTATGAATGATGCTGAAATGCAAAAGGTGGCGGAGTTTATTAACTCTTAAGATAAAGTTGTTCAAGTTCTTTGATTTTATCTCTATATATTACTGCTGTTTCAAATTCAAGATTAGATGCTGCTTCCTGCATGAGTTTTTTGTATTCGCGAAGTTTTTTATCAATATCTTTAATATGTTCAATATCTTTAGGTTTATCTTCAAGATAATCCTTGGCAACCATTTCACTTAAGGTTGAAGATATTTTCTTTTTGATGGTTTGTGGTGTAATGCCGTGTTCGGTATTGTATTTTAATTGTTTTTGGCGACGGCGTTCTGTTTCATCCAGAGCGGCTTTTATAGACTTAGTTATTTTATCGGCATAAAGAATTACTTTGCCGTCAGCATTGCGAGCGGCTCGTCCAATTGTTTGTATAAGAGAGCGTTCGGAACGTAAAAAGCCTTCTTTGTCAGCGTCCAGAATAGCAACCAAAGCGCATTCCGGAATGTCTAGTCCTTCGCGCAACAAGTTTATACCAACTAATACATCAAAAATACCTAAACGCAAATCTCTGATAATTTCGATACGTTCAAGAGTGTCGATGTCAGAGTGCAGATAGCGTACTTTTATGCCGTTATCATTCAGATATTCTGTTAAATCTTCGGCCATTTTTTTGGTCAGAGTTGTTACCAAAACACGATTTCCGGCAGAAGCTACTTTGCGGCACTCTTTCATTAGATCATCAATTTGGTTTTCTACCGGTCGAACTATACATAACGGGTCTGTTAGTCCGGTCGGACGTATAATTTGTTCAGTAAAAGTTCCTCCGCTTTGCTCCAGTTCCCAATCTCCGGGGGTTGCGGAAACAAAAATGGTTTGTCCGCGCATTTTATCCCATTCATCAAATTTGAGCGGGCGATTATCAACACAGGAGGGAAGGCGAAAACCATATTCGGCCAAGGTTGATTTGCGGTTAAAGTCACCTCGATACATTCCGCCAATTTGCGGAACAGAAACATGACTTTCATCAATAAAAATCAGAGCATCGGGTGGAAGATACTCAAAAAGGGTTGGCGGAGGGTCTCCTGGTTTGCGTCCGGTTAGGTAGCGTGAGTAATTTTCAATACCTTTGCAACTGCCGGTGGTCTCAAGCATTTCAAGGTCAAAACGTGTGCGTTGTTCAATACGTTGAGCTTCCAGTAATTTTTTTTGGAAAGTAAATTCTTCATATCGGGTTTTGAGTTCTTTACGAATGTTGACAATGGCTTGAGAAATAGCAGGTCTGGGGGTAACGTAGTGATTGGCCGGATAAATGGTGATCTTTTCTAAAGAAGTTGTTTTTTTTCCGGTTAATGAATCAAATTCGGAAATACTTTCTATCTCTTCTCCAAAAAATGATATTCGCCAAGCTCTATCTTCGTAGTGGGCAGGAAAAATATCTAAAATATCCCCTTGGACTCTGAATGTTGAGCGAACAAAGTTCATTTGATTGCGTTCATATTGTAATTCAGCTAATCTTTTATATACTTCTTTGGGATTAATTTCTTGCCCTACGGAAAGGGGTAAAGTCATTGATGAGTATGATTCCACATCTCCTAAACCATATATACATGAAACAGAGGCAACAATGATAACATCTCGATTTTCTAAAATATTACGAGTGGCCGCATTTCGCATACGATCAATTTGTTCATTTTGTGCAGAATCTTTTTCAATGTAGGTATCTGTTTTGGGGACGTATGCTTCCGGTTGATAGTAATCGTAGTATGAAACAAAGTATTCTACATTATTATGCGGAAAAAATTCTTTCATTTCGCTGTATAATTGTGCAGCAAGAATTTTGTTTGGAGCCATAATTAAGGCCGGACGATTGGATTGTTCAATGATTTTAGCCATAGTATAAGTTTTGCCGCTACCGGTTACCCCCAATAGGACTTGATTCTTTAGTCCGTCATTAAGGCCTTGGCACAGCTCGGCAATTGCCTGTGGTTGATCACCGGCCGGTTCAAAAGGACTTTCTATTTGATAAAGAGAAGTCATGACGTAAATTAATTTTCTTCCGGTTTAGAGGGTTCTATCAGAGATTCGTAATAACTACGAGAAATTTTGCTAAAATTTCTTACATCATCCACAATACTGCGTATTTCTTTAATATCAATTTTATCTTTTTCAAGATGATTAGTTAGAATATTAAAGGCACTGTAATGAGGTGTTTTTTCAAAATATGGCAAAAATTTATTGCGCAAACGTACTAATACGGTTTCTTTTCCCGCTTGTTTAAGAGTGGTTGCCCAATCCAAAATATAATTAATTTGTTCCTTGGACAAAGGTTTTCCTGGGGTTGGTTCTTCTACCAGATATTTTATGGTATCGGAAGCTTCAGCCCATTTTTGAGAATCCCAATAAATTTGAAATTTAAACAGAAGAGCATTTTTACTATAATCTTCTTTGAGTAATTCAAGGGCGGCATCGCTTTCGTCTAAAGCAGAAAGCGCTCGAGCGCGAATAACTCTGCGTGGAGCAGTGGTTTCCGCGCTTAAATCGGGGGCATTAGTTTGATCAAGAAGCTTTAAAGCATTTGAAGGCGATTCATTATATAACTCAATGATGGCTAATCGCGCTCCAATACGAGCTTTTTCTTCAGATGTCAGTTTATGATTTTGCAGTAAGTTTTGTAATAAATTATAAGCTCTCGGTAATAAATCTACGGCAAAAAGACGATCGGCCAATCTTTGAATTATGGCTGTTTGACGAGAGCTTAGTTCGCTAAGCCAGTTGAAATCTTGGTAAAGAGCCAAAGCTTTTATCGGAGAAAGTTTAGCATCAGCTTGATGACTTAGATATATGTTTTCAAAAATTGTTATCATCTTTTTGAGTAACATTTCTTTTTGATTATCTTCTGCAAATATTCTGGCTTCATTTAACGAATTAATGGCTTGGTAATAATCGTTGTCTTTGATGTAAAGCTCGGATAATTTGTTAAGAAGATTTAGCTTGAATGTTGGGTCATTCCATGCGTAACGAAGTCTTTCCAGTTCGGTAATGGTATTTTGTAATGAGATTAAGTTAAGACGTTCACTCAAAACGGCATTTTCGTAGCGAGCAAGTGCCGAAAAGCGATTGTTAGTGCTTGAAATCAGCTTTCTATATTCTTTTATAGCATTGCGGGGATAGCCTTGAAGGACTAACTTTTGACCGGACAAATAACCTATTTGCGGGGACAAATCTTTGATGCGATTACTGACGGAACTTAATATATCAATGAAATTTTGCGCAGAAAGATCATCATTCGAATTGAGAGCGTTTTCAGCAGCCTTAACAGCTATTACATCTTTGATTTCTTGCGGATAATCTTTGATTAATGAAATATAGGCAAAAATAATGGTGTTATTTTCTTCTTTTTGTTCATAGGTACTTTGAGCCAAAGTTCTCCAAAAAACACCTTCATCTGTATTCGGAAGGTTTCCTTTGGAAAAATCTTCTGCGGCTTCGCGATAGCGGCGTGCCAAAAAATTGGCAATGCCTTTAAGCGAGTAAAAGTCATTAGTTTTTGATTCAGGCAACTCGGCTTTTTCCATTTGATTGAGAATATATAGCGCGTTTGTTCCCAAACCGTAATAGATATAATAACGTGACAAATCTACACGTAGTTTATTTTTCTGGGAAGGGGGCGCATTAAGGATTTCTCTTTTATAATAATCAAGAACTTCATTGAATTTCATTTCAATAAGACGTTGCTGAATTTGCAAGTTGAAAGCTCCGGAAATTTCGGAACTGTCTTTTTGCCGTTGTCGACGTTTGAGAGAATCAAGATCGCTTGTGATGTTTAATCCGTGTCCTTTAGCACGAAGAGTCAAACCGGCGTTGCCTCGGCTTAAAATAATATCAGGAGATTTGATAACAAAAGCCAAACCTTGGGCTGTTGATAAAATATCAAATTCAGGATAACTGTATGGTGTAGAAATACCAATATGAGGTTGTGATACCGGAGCTACGCTGATGACATCACCTATTTCGGGGTCAATAATTGAAATGGTATTGCCTGCAATATTAGAAGGTATGTATAAATAAGGTTGTTTGAGGCTGTCATACTGGGTGAAAATTGTCATATCTTTGAAGTCGGTTTGAGGCGGTTCGCGAGTAAAAAGGTCAACAACCCACAATAAACCTTCTTTGCGCACGGAATATTTGACTCCTTCAGCCGGAATAATCTCGACGAGTGTTGCCAAAGGGTGCATAAAGACAAAAATGTCTTTTGCCAGTTCACCGGCAGATTTTTTCAGAGCTTCAACATCCAGAGTTTCCGGCTTATCAAAAACAAGCCAGATATTGCCGTTTCGTTCAAAAGCCGCAAGATTAACCGGATGATTCCAGGTAAAGCTGATTGAAGTAAGCGATGGTTTTTGAAATTGATTGGGTAAAGCAACCGATGTTTTTTGACTTACAGACTGATTACTTTCGACGATGATTGCTTGAGATTTTGCAGTTTGCAGAATATCGTGTATAAGTATTGGTGTCTGAGCAGAAGCCACATCAGATGATCTTAAACAACATATAAAGCTGATTAGAAATAGGGCAGATATGTTAAAGTTCTTGTTGCTCAAATTTCAGACATCCTAACAATTATAGATTGTTACCAATTAATTCAGAAGTTACCGCTTGGGCTTTGGCAGATTCCATTTGCGAAAGAATGGATGAAGAAACAGAAGCTTTCATTCCTTTGAGCAAAGCAACAGTAATGTTCATATCCAAAGAATTGAATATTCTTGCGGCATCTTTGGGTTTCATTGATGAATATAGGCGAACAAGAGAATCGATATTTTCTTTTTCTTTTTGCGAATATTCATTAATCAACTTATTGAGGCGTTTTTCGTAGTCTTGCAATTGGCTAAGTTTCTTTTCGATTTCTTCTTCCGTTACTTTTAGTTGAATGGCGCGTTTGTCAATTTCTTGAGCTCGCAAATCAAGAGCTTCGCGGCGCTCGGCCAGTTCTTGCAAGATTAAAATTTCCGACTGAGTAAAAGCGTTGTTAGGATTTTTTATGCTATTATTTCCCGCTTGTTGCCCTTTTTCCAAAACAGCAGATAGCTCAAAAGTTTCTTTGTTGATTTTTTCTTCAGCAAGGGCTTCTGAGGCAGAAATTGTCAAGGCCTGTTGACTCTGTTTATTATATAAATCAAAGACAGTGTTAACCTTGATTGTCAGCGTCAATACGGCAATAAATATAAATACGGGTAAAATATGCATTTTTTGTTTTTTTATCATTGTATAACCTTTTATTTTATTGAGCGTAACGCTTTTAAGAGTTCAAGTTCTGCTTCTGAGCGATTGTTCGGGAGCTCGGGTTCATTTATGGTGGCTGACGATGCTTTTTCTTTTTCTGATTTTACTTCTGTGCGAGATGTACTAATAGCATTTTCAAGTCTATCAGCTAAATTGTCGGCACGTTCATTGATGAATAAAAGATCATCTTTTAGTTCTTTGGCATAATCAACCACTTCCTTAAGTCCCTCAGATGAATGTTCGGTTACGGATTTAAGCTTAGGGATGCTGTTTTCTGCCTTGAAAGTTGCCTCGTTGAGAGCATTTACTAACTGAGCGAGACTATTTTGATTTTCGCGCAAAATTTTTAAGCTGTGATTTAGCCGATAAGCGTAGATAATTGTCGGAATCAACAGTGTTATAATGATTAAGTTGATAATCAATTCAAGACTATACATCTTTTTCTGCCTTTCCGTCTATACGAATAACAATATGTTCTGCTTTGCGCCCCATACTTCCTTTGAGAAGATTAACATCACCGCAGACGATGTCGACAGGTTCTTCTGCTGTAATTTCCAACGGCAGAAAAGAGCCTTTTTCCCAAGAAGAAATATCGGCCAAACGAACATCTTTTTCTTTGAGAACGGCTTTAATTTCAATTTCGGTATCCCAAAGCTGATTCATAAGGTGATTTTCCCAAATTGTGTCGCGACCAAAACGCTCTCCCATAAACATTTGCAACAAAAGTTCTCGTACCGGTTCTAAAGTGGCGTATGGAATCATCAGATCTATTTTGCCACCGCGATCCTCCATATCAATACGCAAATGAGCAACAATAACGGCATTGGACAGGCGTGAAATGGTGGCAAAACGAGGATTGGTTTCCAAACGATCAAAAGCAAATGAAACAGAAGTTATAGGGTCAAAAGCAGTAGAAAGGTCGCTTAAAATCAGTTGTATCATATCTTTGACGATATTTAATTCAATTGTTGTGTATGGGCGACCTTCTATACGCATGGCTGCAGTACCGCGTCTTCCACCAAGCAAAACATCGACCATGGAATAGATTAAGGAGCTGTCAAGCGACATTAGTCCATAATTGTCCCATTCTTCGGCTTTGAAAACATTGAGCAAAGTGGGAAGCGTCAAAGAATCGATATATTCGCCAAAGCGCATAGACTCAATACTTTCAAGAGATACTTCAACATTGTCTTGAGTAAAGTTACGCAAAGAGGTTGCCATCATTCTAATCAGGCGGTCAAACACAATTTCGAGCATGGGCAAGCGCTCATACGAAACCATGCTAGAGTTTAGTATGGCGCGCACACCATTTTTCTGGTTGGTGCGTTCGGTATCATAATCGCCATAACCTAACAAACTGTCAATTTCTTCCTGATTTAGAATTTTGGAATCGGTTGAATTGGCGTTTTCATCAGTATATTCATACATTGATGTAGGAGCGTCCGGTTTGATGTTTAACTCTTCTGCCACGATTTATTCCTTTTTATTTGATGTTGTCAACATCTTCAACTTCGAAAGCGCGAAAGTTAAGGTTGCTGACTCTTATGGGATTGGTAATTAAATTTATGCGATATAATAATTCTTCTTTAAGCCAATACAAACCGCCGGAGCCGGAAACTTCGCGGGGAGTGAGTTCGATTGTATGAGCAATGACGGCATCAATAATTTTGGGAGTAAGAATTTCAATTGTTTGAGTATCTTCAATACTGTTGAGTTCAAGATTTAGTCGAATGCGCAGGCGTTTTTTGTCAGATGTATTGTCTGTTTTAAGTGCTGAAGTAACTTCGGGTAAATCATAAAATACGGTTACACTGTCTGCAGATTTTCCGTCTGATGCAGCTTTTTTTATGACATTGTAGTTTCCACTGTTGTTGCTATAGCTATTGTTAAAAACATAAAATAAACCGGCAGATAAGCCAATTACAATGACAATTGGCAATACAAAAAGCAAAAGTTTTTTACGGTTGAGTGGTCTCGCCTCGTCGCTGTGGGCTTCGATGTCGAAATCTTCGTCTTCCTGCATATAAAAAATACTCCCCAATAAATGTTTGGCCTAACATTCCCTGCTATTCTAGCGCAATATTTTTATAAATAAACGTAAATTTGCTAGTTATTAAACGTTTTAGTGTGACAAAGCTTCGATAACATTACAATTTTTGATAATTTAATAAAATTGAAACAAATTATATGTTATGATAGTAATCAGTAAAGTACTTTTACAGGTGAAAGAATGTATGTTTGGGTGATATTGGCCACTTTTTTGGCAATGTTGGCTTCGTATACTTTAGCTCCGCGAGCAGATATGCGTGCGGTGACGGTTGAGCCATTGGCCCAAGCGGAACTTGGCAAATTTTCGGCTCAGCACCAAGCCGGTTATGATTATGTGCGTTTGCACAAGCCGCCGTTTTCGGGGCACAAGAAATATAATAATTATTCTCCGGGGGTTATATCCGAATCTACATTGCGCAGTCATTTGCCGTTTGGTTATAAATTGAGTGGTTTATATACGACTCAGATATTTTGTCTTGATGAAGATATGACAACTGAGCTTGGCGGAGGGGCTAACGGTCCGTGCAATGAGGAAGGTGGACATCGAGTTATGGTGACCTATGGACCGATACCGGAGCGATGGGTTAATTTGTCGGTTACACCTGAACAACCAAATGCAGATTTTATTAATGCTATACGCAGTATGGCATATACCGGAGAAGTGGTCGGTTATACGCTTTATGATGCCGATGCGGAATATGATGATAACTATAACATATCTTCCTCAAAAATCAGAGTATTTGACGGGCGAGGACTTTATGATTCTTTTGTTCCGGTAGGTGTGCTTAATAATGCAACTTACAAAAAAGTTTGTGATATGAGCAAAGAGTATGTGTGCTTAGTCAGTGTGACGGCAATTTGAGGGGTGGAGAAAAGACATGGTAAAGTATGACTCATTGTTTGGGCAAAAGGGTAGCATGATGGTGGAAGCTCTTGCCATGTTGGGCTTGATTACAATGGTTACGCCTATTTTGTATAAAAAAGCGGCAGAAAGAACAACTGAGCTTCAAGATATTAATACTGCCAATCAAATGCGTACTATTTCTAAAGCCATGGATGACTATATTAAAGACCACTATTCTGATTTATCAACCGGTTCCGGTTTGGTTAAGTTGGAAACTGACGATTTAGAGCCGTATTTGCCTTATGGTTTTAGTTTTGAAGATTCACGATTGCTTGGGGATTATCAGATAGCTTTGCGCAAAGATATGATTGGCGAAGGAGATAAACAAAGAG
>JAFTLF010000020.1 GCA_017452885.1 Alphaproteobacteria bacterium | reverse complement strand
AGCCTCTTTTAGTTGTTCGCACGCAAGTTTTGTATCTAAGTTTCTTTTTTTTGCTTTCATTTCAGCGTCATTATCCGCCATAATTTGCCTCCGTTAGTAGTTTCCGCTTGCCAGCCTATTATCAAAGCGAGCACTCACATCACCGGCAACATTCGCCGCGGCATTATCTATTGCCGCCGCTTGTGCCGCCGCATTATCAATATCGGCTTGCTGTTGTGAAAGTTCCTCATACTCATCACCATCAACCAAGTGATCGGCAGGCATACCGTTTGCGCTTGCAATCGTGGTTAAGCATTTATAACCCTTAAACGCTAGCGGTATGTGTCGGTCAAAGTTGGATAAACCAACGGCGGCTTGCATTGTCATTGCAATACCGTTTGCCTTAATCAATTCTTGTGCCTTATGCTGTTCACCCTCATATTGAATAGACGCATACGGTTCATCAGAATCCATTAACCGTTTCAATTCTTCCGGCATTTTATCCGGCAATTTGCCTTGACGGCGCATAATATCCAGCTCACGTGCAACCATCGGATCTAAAAGCTCATTTTCAATCGGGAAAACGTTAATACTCATAATCATTGCACGCTCAAAAGCGCGTTGGTTTATTTCGGTTGCCGTCATTTTGCCCTCTTGATAATACATCATATAAAGCGGCACAAGGTAAAAATCCTCAATACCTTTATTGACAAGCTCCTCCATTTCAACACCAAGCCGCGTATTATCACCGGTTTGCAACGGTTTCAGCATTTCGCGCCCCTCACTATCCAGTGTGCCAGCCATAATAGCACCGGCAACCGGCATTAAGCCGCCAAACGCCGCGTCATTACGAGCAAGTAACGGAGGATCAACTTGTTTTTCCGCCGCCTCAATCGTAGATTTTCTAATACGTTGCAACATCTTAATATCAGGCAAAGCCTCCAAAGATGGTGAGTTAGAATAAATATCATAATCCAACTCTTGATAACGCGTAAACATATAAGGGCAGGTGAAAAACTTACCGCTATCCAACACCGCCGGTTTGTTAATATCATTCAAAATCAGATAAGATTTATACCTAAATTTTGTAACAATTTGCGCTCCGTCAGGGTTTTTAATCACCAGCTTAGACTTTTCCACTTCGTCCCTTGAAAGTTTGCTTACAACGTGGATAAGGCTTAATTCGCAAAACTTGTTGGCTTTGATTTTATCATACACCTCAGACGGCATAACCTTTTCCGGTTCAATACCTTTGTTTCTTAATGTTTCGCAAACTACCCAGCCGCTTTTTACAACTTTCCGATAACAGGTTTTAATTGTGCCGTCCTTATACAAAACAGGGTAAAAGTCTTTAATATTTACCGATTCATAGGTTGCGCCATCACCGTCCCTATCTTCATCAACAAACATCACGCCCAAGCCGAGTTTGCCATATCCGCGCCAAGTTTTAATAATAGCCTTATTAAATCCGGCGTTCGGACGATAACGCATTTCAAAAACAGCGTCCGTTAATCTTTCCAGCCAGCTTGTAACCTTTTGGTTATCCTTTAAGCTATTAAGCGGCGCGGTAAATCTATGCCAGCGCTGGTTATTCGGTGTAACCGTAGATTGCAAAGCCGCAACAAACTTTGGCAAAGCCCTTTGCGCGGTAGTAGAATAAATTTTTTCATTCCACACCTTTTTAGCCGCATACTTTTTGGTGATAAAAGCATTTGCCGGATCTATCATTTCCATAATCGTTTGCCATACAGACTCCAGCGGCTTACGGTTATTTTCCAGCTTGCCTAAATCCTTTATGTATTCTTGCGCCTGTTCTTTGTTGATTTCAAACATCGCTAAACTCCTAAAATTGTTGGTTGTCCCAGCGTCCCATTTCCGTTTGCCATAGGCGCACCTCGTTTACGGCGGCTTGCACGTCCTCTAACATCACCAACATACTCAAGCAATCCGTCCTCAACGGTTTCAGAAGTTGCTGGTGTGCCGGTTGTATTATTAACCACCGGTGTTGTGCGTCCATTACTGGTGATAGCACTAGCGTTAGCCAATACTTTTGCGGCTTGTTCAGCCTCAGCCGCCGCCTTAGCCTCAGCCTCT
>JAFTLF010000019.1 GCA_017452885.1 Alphaproteobacteria bacterium | reverse complement strand
TTGTCGCGCTTGCAACAACGCTTTTTTATCCGTATGTATTAATATAAAATCATCAACATAACGCCCATAATACTCAAAACCAAGCCAATTAGTCACAAACTTATCCAACTGATTAAGATAAAAATTAGCAAATATCTGTGATGTCAAATTCCCTATTGGCAAACCGCAATGTCGACTGGACCAAAATAAACTTTTGTGACAAGGCAATCCGTTCCAATCCGAAAGCCGTCCTTTAATTACGCATCTGTCTTCAGGATTATAAAAAACAATCTGCCGCACCAATCGCAACACAATACGCTTATCAGGACAATGATATTTTTCCGAAATAAATTCATGCAACATCTGATAAAGAATATTCTTATCAATACTCATAAAAAAAGAACGAATATCCAACTTTAGAATATAACAATCACGACTATACCCATCAGAACAAGCTTCTATCGCCGAACTGATACTTTTGACTCCATACAAAGTACCTCGTCCTTTACGACAGCTATAGCTTCCATCAATAAACTCTTTTTCAAACAATGTATTAAGTTTATTAATTACCAAATGATGCACCACCCGATCACGAAAATCTGCGGCAAACACTTCTCGTTGAACCGGCTTCTGCACAACAAAAGCAATTGAACGACCGATTTTATATTGACCGGAATTTATCTCTCGCCACAATCGTACGAGTTCTTGTTCAAAATCCAACTCAAACGCCAAAGCATTAATCGTCCGACGTTTATTCCGACGACATTCATAATAAGCCTGAAAAACATCTTCCAAAGCTATTTCGCCGGACAACTCTTCTTTCGATGCTTCAAAAAAATCAGATTGAATCATCATAAATCCCATTAATCGCACAAATACCAATTTTTTTATCAAAAAAGCTGAAAACACCGAACGTAGTTGTTGTTATTCTTATTGTTGTTGTTACGATTGCCATTATTCATATTGAGTTTCCAAGAATTGTTATTCGATTTCTCGGAAGACGACCAAACAAAAACGATAGCTGTCATCACTGAAAACTAAACAACACGATTAATACGCATTGTGGATGACCCTTTTTTAATAAAAAACTGCTCGCTTCTAATAATCGTAATTATTAAAAATCCGGCTCATATTATCCCTGTGCAAGAACACAATCGCTCAATTGCCGATAACATCATAACCAATTGCTGTTCAAAGCAATTCAATTTTTTACAAATTATCCACTAAAATACAATTACTAATCACGTTTTTCCAAAATACAAATAAAAAAGCCGTCTGTTCCTACAGATTGCGGTGATAAACGTAACATATTTTCGCTTTTATGCGGATACGGAGCTGAAATATATTTATCCCAAATATTGCGAATATTAACAAATCTAAATTCCGGATGTCCGCCCATAAAACGATCAATAATATGCTCATTTTCATCACGCAATACAGAACATGTCATATAAATCAAACGACCGCCATTCTTAACCTTTGGCGCAGCAGTTTCAAGTATTCCGCTTTGCACGGCATTCAAATCCAAAAGAGTTTTCTCGCTAAGGCGGAATTTTGCATCGGGACTGCGCCGCCATGTGCCTGTTCCGGAACAAGGGGCATCAATAATAAATCTATCAAAATCTTTATCACTGTCAGCAATTATATCTGTTAATTCAATATTCTTAACCCCCAAGCGCTCCAATCGAGGTTTAATATTTTCCAATCTTTTGACAATTGCATCATAAGCCAAAATTGTCCCTTTGTTATTAAGAATATGTGACATTGCCAAACTTTTACCGCCGGCACCGCAACAATAATCAATAATCTTATGCTCAGGACGAACATCGCACAAAATTGCCGCCAATTGCGAAGACTCATCCTGCGCGTCAATCCAACCGTCTTGATAAGTCATACAATTTGGTAAACTGATACGCTCTTTGGAACGCACACCATAGGGAGAATAAACAGTTGCCGCAACATCAAAACCCTCATTTGTCATTCTCCGCAATACTTCATCACGACTATGCCCATGAACACGAAAATTTGCATCAGCCGGATTATTCAACGATTTGCAAAATTCAATATTACCGATTTTGGCAAATAACCATTGCGGACATTCTGCCTCAACATAATCAGGATATGGTTGTTCATTATCTTGAGCAAGCCATTTTTGCTCTTCATCCGTAAGTTTCGTCAGCCCATATTGCGAAGAATCAAAAACTTCATCTAATTTATCACGAACCGACCACAACAAAATTCTCCGCGCATCATCTGACTGAGCATCAAAAGATAATTTCATACGATTACGAATAAGATTCCACACTGTTTCGCAGATAAAACGCCTGTCTTTAGAACCGATATATTTACGAGTACGCATATAATCATTGATAATACCATCTGCCGGCTTTTCATCTTTAAAAATCTCGCTTATCAATTCCAATACTGCCTGATAACGCGCTCCGTTTTGCATTACAAATTCCTCACAATATACTTATCACACCATAAAAAGCATAGTTATTGTCCGCTAAATCTGTATTAGTCGTCCGTTATACGTTCTCTCTTATAACCCAAGGCCACCAAATAAGTCTCCGGCGAAGCCTTCCGACTTGCATCGGGTTTAAAATGCACAACTTTGGTAAAATTCTTTTTGGCATCGGCCAATAATGAACCTTCGGCACCACCTTGAAAAACTTTGGCTATAAAAATACCGCCCGAAGCTAAAACTTCTTTGGCAAAATCATATGCCATTTCTACCAATCCGATAGTACGTAAATGATCTGTTTGTTGATGTCCGGTAGTATTGGCTGCCATATCACTCATAACAATATCAGGCTCACCTTTAAGTAAATCTTTAAGCATTTGCGGCGCTTCAGGAGCAGTAAAATCCTGACAAATCAAGACAGCTCCGTCAATATGCTTGGTTTCCAAAATATCTATACCCACAACCTGACCGCTACCTTTGTTGCGCGCAACCGCAACCTGCGTCCACCCACCGGGCGCACACCCCAAATCAACAATGGTCTTACCTTTGCCCAAAAACTTAAATTTCTCATCAAGTTGAATCAATTTGAAAGCAGCACGTGAGCGATAACCTTGCCGTTGCGCTTCGGCAACATACGGATCATTAAGCTGACGAGCCAACCACTGATTAGATGACTTTTTCTTAAATTTTGATGTCTTAACTCGTACCGTCAGATTATGGCGACCGGCAACTTCCTTAGCTGACTTGGTTAATTTTTTCATTTTTTTTATCACTCTCAATCAATTCAGCAACAATCCCGTCTTTGGCACTTTTAAGTGAAGCGGTTATCTCTTTGACCCCAAGCCCTTCATAAATCGTACGGAAAATAATACTTGCCGCAATAAAAATATAAGAACGTTTATCTCCAATATATGGATTATCGGCCATTTCTGCTCGACGCGAATGCAAAATATCATCAATTGCAGCATCCATATCTTCGCGAGTCATTTTCATGCCGTCTGCCGCATCACGATCATATTTTCCCATTTGTGCAATCATACTGGCCAGCCGCAACGGCGTACTGGAAGTAGCCACAAAACAAACATCATTAATATAATTTTCCAGATACGATTTTTTAACAAAACTTTCCACCCGAGCTTTGATGTCTTGGCGCAGTTTGGCAGCATTTTCTTCGCTATACTCAACCAATTCAAACGCTTCTGAAGCATTGCGCGCTCCCCATGGAATGGATATAGTATGCAATATCTGCGGATTTGTTGTATTAGTCGCCAAAGTAATCTCTGTTGAACCTCCGCCCAAATCATAAAGCACAACATATTTGCTTTGTCCGCAAACATGCGTCAAAGCACCTTTCAAATTCAGACGAGCTTCCTCGTAACCATTAATAACTTCAAGCTGAATACGAGATTCATCATAAACCTTTTTCAAAAACTCTTCACTGTTGTCAGCCATACGACAAGCCGCTGTTGCTACCGCTCGCAATTTAACAACATTATATTTATCCAGCAATTGTCGATATTCAAAAAAACATCTCACACCGCGATCTATTGCATCAGTAGTAAAACGATTTCCTTTATACAATCCCTCACCCAACCGCGTCGGTTGTGTTTGCGCACAAACTTGTCGTCCTTTTTCATCACAAATCAACAAACGACATGAATTAGTTCCCAAATCAATGGCAGCATAATATTTATCAGTCATTGGCAACTCCTTTAAACTTATAGTCAGGCTTAAAATTTCGTCCCTTAGCAAACGGATAACGCGATTTGCCGCGACGACGATGTATATTTTTCTTACGAACGTGCATCAAATCCAACAATATTCCCTCACGAATACCTCGATCTGCCACAGTTACTTCCGAAATCGGCCAAAACGAAGTTATTCCCTCAATAATCGCGCAGCCGGCCATGGTTAAATCAGCTTTAAGCGTACCGATACACGGGTGTCTTTTACGCCCTTCATCACCAAGACGCTTAATTTTGGCAATTGTATTATCAATATCTTGTTTACTCATAGCAATACCGTCTACCGCTGACCGATTATATCGAGGTAAGTTCAAATGTACTGCTCCCAAAACAGTTACGGTACCGGACGTGCCAATCACCTGAATTTCTTGATTGGCAATTGCCTCTCTTATATTGTATTTTTCCTCAAATTCAGACAATAATTTATGTGTACGTTCAATAATTGTGTTATAAGCCAGATCTGTCATTTCTTGCGATGGAAAAGCTTCCGAAACAGTCACTACTCCATATGGCAACGAAACAAACCCCTCAATAAAAGTATTACCGCTGTTGGTTGTTCTTGCCAAAGAAATTTCCGTAGAACCACCGCCAATATCAAACACTAATGCCCGTTTAATGTTGCGCGACAAAAGAGGAATACACCCAACCACAGATAAACGTGCTTCTTCTTTTGAAGATATAATTTCCAGATTAAGTCCGGTTTCTTTTTTTACCAATTCCAAAAACGGTTTGCAGTTAACCGCGCGCCGACAAGCAGCTGTTGCCACAAAACGCGATTTATATATCGGCGCATATTCTGCCAAAACACCTGCGCACACCTTCAAAGCCCCAACCGTACGCCGCACTGCCGCACGTGACAACTCATTATTATTGATAATTCCCTCTCCCAATCGTGTAATTTTAGAAAAAGTTTCCACTATTCTAAAAGAAGTCGGTGTCGGGGTCGCTATGACCAACCTGCAAGAATTGGTTCCCAAATCAATTGCCGCATAATTAAGCACTGCGGGTTGTTTTACATTTTGTTTGGGCATAACGGCTTGCTGATTGGTTTCTGTCTTTTTATGCCACTTTTGCATTTGTTTTATTCAATCTTTTTCAAGTAAAATTATACTAAGTTGATTCTGTTATAGAGCATAAATTAAATCGAAACAATCTTTTTTATGCCTACTCCTCAAAAAAAAACAGCCTCACAAAGAGGCTGTCGTTTACCAAAGTATAATTTACATATTTCCGCGAATTGTTTCACGCAGTGTGTCAATACAAACAAGCTCTTTCTTCTCATTCTCAAAATACCAATACACCCAACCATTACACGCCGGAGCATTCTGAGCTGCAGCCCCCACCTGATGAATTGACCCTTCCATCACTTCATTCTTGATTGTACCATCAGAACGCACCACTGCACAATGTTTGCGCGATACATCATACAATATATCGCCCGGAGAAAGCATTCCGCGCTCAACCACACTGCCAAAAGGTACCCGTGGTAAACGCTTTTTGGAAGAATATTCCAAACTCAACGGATTCTTAACCGGCTCAACCGCATCAATACGTTCTTGAGCCCCCTGAACATAAGTAGCATCTTTTTCTATGCCGATAAAATTACGCCCCAACTTCTTGGCAACGGCTCCTGTAGTTCCGGTGCCAAAAAAAGGATCAAGAATAACATCACCGGGTTTTGAAGAAGCCATAATCACACGATAAAGTAAACTTTCCGGCTTTTGAGTCGGATGCAATTTATCACCATCCTCCCCCTTAAGACGCTCCTTACCGGTACAAATCGGCAAATTCCAATCACTGCGCATTTGCGTATCTTCATTCAGAGCCTTCATCGCCTCATAATTAAATGTATATTTGGAATTAGGTTTTTTACTGGCCCAAATAAGTGTTTCGTGAGCATTAGTGAAACGCGTACCTTTAAAATTGGGCATCGGATTAGTTTTGTTCCAAATAATATCATTTAAAATCCAAAATCCCAAGTCCTGCAAAATATAACCGACACGGAAAATATTATGATAAGATCCAATCACCCACAAAGCACCATCATCTTTCAAAACACGACGCGCCGCCGTCATCCACCGACGTGTATAATCATCATAAGCGGCCAAACTCTCAAAGCTGTCCCACTCCTCATATACTCCGTTGACATTACTGTTGTCCGGACGGGTTAAAGCATCACCCAACTGAAGATTATACGGGGGATCCGCAAATATCAAATCAACCGAATTAGCTTCCATCTGGTTCATGACCTTAATACAATCATCATTGATAATGCTGTTAAGGGTTACTTTATTCTGCTTTGCGCTCATCATACCAACCAAATATTGTGAATATTCTGTTCAATGAGCTCAGTATGATTGAGATATGGTTAGAAATTTATTAACAAGTCCGTAAATTTAAAAATAAAAAAACCGCCGGCTTTTTCAAACCCGCGGTTTTGTTGAGTTTCGTCACAAAAACTTACATTTCATGAACTTTTAAATGAAGTCTTTTGTAACTTTCTTGCACTTCATAAAGCAAATTGCTGTATTTATTTTTGTCGCCTTCATCCGCCCCCTCAACAATAGCCCTAAGCGTTTGTCCGATACGGTTGCAGATAACAATAAGCTTACCATAGAGGTTCCCCTCAACATCGACAAAGATACGAAGTAACTCAGCCTGCTGTCCTTCCATCTTGGAAATAGTAGCTTTTCTTTGTTCAAAGCCCACACCGAGTTGCTCAGCTTCATTTTCTCCGGAAAATACAAATATCGCTTGGTTTGTCCAGTACGATATTACAATCTGCTGCTGTTGCAGTTTTTTGCAAAATTCGTTCATTTTTTAATTTAATTTAATTTAACAATAGGATTAATTTATGACCGAATTATGCCTTATGTCTAAAATTTTGTCAACCGCTAACTG
>JAFTLF010000018.1 GCA_017452885.1 Alphaproteobacteria bacterium | reverse complement strand
TTAACGTATACCTACGATGACGCAACCGTAACTGGCAAAGGCACTGGCAACGTTGTTCGACACAACTTCGTTGACGGCGTGGAGAAAGGTACAGACAATATCTCTGTTACTTTCGACTGTACACTGCAAGCCGAAGCAAAGAAGACCACTGCCGACCTGACCGCAATCGCTTTCAACAGCATTGCAGCAACGACAACCAAAGGTACTTACCGTGCCCACTGGAATGTGGTAGCTCATGAGCTTTACGCTAGCTATCCTGAAACTGTATCCTTCGTGGATAATGGTGAGAGCCACACTGTAGCTCTTAAGAGTAACTGGAACGTGAAGTTCGATTCTAAAGAAACTATCGACAACTCTGATGATGTAAACTTCGTATATAACACAACAGCAAATTATAAACTGGTATGTGATAACTACGACATGGCATCCGCAACTCAAGAAATTGAGCAGAAAGACGCCAAAAATACTCAGAAAATTACTGTAACTATTGTTGGCGAAGATGAGAATGGTGTAAAAATCCGTTTCTTCATTGACAACAGCAAGGATGCAGACGTTGAAAAGTTCTTCTACGCACCTTCCGGCTTGAGCGTAACAACAGAAGCCGAAAAAAGAATTGAAACCAGCCCTATATCCCTTACCCAGACTGGCCACAACGCCGGTAATTGGAATAAGGGAACTTCCGGCAACACTTCTGACAATGTGAAGTATACCTCTTACAGCCGTGTAGACTCTTATGTTTACAACAACGGTAAGGTGTCATCACAGGTAACCTATACCAAGAACGACAATTACATCGTTATTTGGGAAGGAAAAGAGTACGTTGCTGAAGGTATGGGCGATGTTGTTATTACTGCCGGCACTCCTAGCGAAACCGCCGACAACAGCAATAATAGCATTATTTCAAAATCATATAGTGTGAACCACAGCATCGCTCGCGGCAACGTAAGCGACAATGCTGATCAAATGTTCACATTATATAAAAACAGAACACCCAACACCATTCCGGGATATGTCGTTAAGGCAGCTGCGATGACTGATATCTACAATGCAAATCGTACAGCTCCGGCTCGCACTGTTATTTGCGCCCTCTTTGAAGAAATCAACGGCAGCAACACGCTGTATGTTGAGTTCAACACCAAGGGAGAAGAAATCAGCCGTCACACAAATGTTACAGTCAGCAATGACGGTATCATGTCTATGGCATGGAACGGAGCGGACTTTGTTCCGGGTAAATTGACTGGTGTTAATACAACAACTGAGAAACCTCAGGAGTGGTTGTACACCAGTTATGCAGACGGAAGTGTTCAAGGATATGTCTCTCCTATGAGCGTAACCAAGCACAGCTTGCCAAACCCTTTAAAAGAAAGTGGTGTAAAAACTACCGTTGACGGAGAGGAAATCATTACCATCAACGGCATAATACTAAAATAATCCAAATTGTAAAATCGCGAACAGGTGGTTTAAAAAAATCAGTTAAGCAAGCCACCTAAGCACAAAACCCAAGTAAAATGAAAACAAGAGTTAAGAATATTGCAGTGATCATTATCGCCCTCATGGCCAGTGTAAACTTCGCTAATGCTCAAAGCATAAAGGCATACCAACAAGCCGACAGCACCATGAAAGCATCATATTCTAAGAACGCCTATATGGTTGTTCGACACGGTAACAACTCAGCCAAGCTGGATGTTGCTGCTGCCTATGACATCATGGACAAGAGCTTCGGTGCAAATGCCAAGCTCTACTGGTTTGATTATGGCTGGATGTACGGTATCGATGGCGGATATCTGCGAAATCGTTCTTCAGTGAACGCTTTTGCTGGATACCGTTTCACCGGACCAAAATCTCCGGTCTTCGTTGAAGCCAACATCGGAGCAGGTATGACTGAGCAATGGAAGATTACCGGTTCAGCTGGGGATATTTCCGGAGCCGTAAATGGCGAATATATCATGTTGCTTGCCACTTCAAAATTCCAGTTCTCTTGCTTCGGCGAAGTGAAATTTGGTGTGAAGCTTGGCGGCAGATGTGAACTTTTCGCTTCGGCTCGCGGTCTGTATCTTCCCTACGAGGGGAATTACAGCGACGCTGCAAATAAATTAATCCTAGAGAACAACGGCAAACCGCTACAGGTATTCGAAAAAAGCGCCGAAAGCAAAAAGGAACTTTTGGTCTCTGACCTCAACAAGTTCCATGTCCAAGCTTCTCTAGGAGTAAGCATATGGTTTTAAAATTCTATGTGGCTAACCACCACTAAAATAAAAGGCAGCCGTCACTATTCTCTCTCCAAGAGTTTAGCTGGCGGCTGTTCTGCTTTTAAATCACACTTCTTTTCTGTCACCCTCGGGCTTGACCCAAGGGTCCAAATCAAAAACAATAAAGCCTTATACCGTAGTTTCTCAAATCAAGCCAAAGAAAGATAAAAAAAAGAAAAAACTTGTGAAATAATAAAATTTACCCTATATAAGCAAAAGAAACTAATGTATATTTTATAAGGTTAACATTAAAGGAGAAAAAAATGTTTATTAGTCCGGCATTCGCACAAGCTGAAGCTACCGTTGCTCAAACCGGAGGAACAACTAGCATGATTTTGCAATTAGTTCTGATTTTTGCAGTTTTTTATATCTTTTTAATCCGTCCGCAACAAAAAAGAATCAAACAGCATGAGGCTATGGTTTCAGCTGTAAAAAAAGGTGATACGGTTGTAACCGGCGGTGGAATTTATGCCAAAGTTGTTGACGCTTCCGATCCTATTGACCTTATGGTTGAAATTGCCGACGGCGTTCAGGTAAAGGTTAATCGCGGCACGATACGCGATGTTATTCTTCCGGAAAAAGAGGCTCCGAAAGCAAAAAAATCCAAACCTGCCAATACCAATAAAAAATCTAAATAAATATAAAGGTTAATTCGTATGTATAAACTGTCAAAATCCCGAGTGCTGATTATTTTGGCTATTTGTGCGCTCGGCATATTTTTTGCTGTTCCTAACATGGTCAGCAATAAATCGGCTTTGCCTTCATGGTGGCAACCGATCAACCTTGGACTTGACTTACAAGGCGGCTCCAACTTATTGTTGGAAGTCAAAGTTGATGACGTTATCAAAGAACGCATGGGATCAATTGAAGACTCTGCTCGTTCTATTTTGCGTGAAAATCGCATTCGTTACCAAAATCTGACAACAACTCCGACATCGGTTAAGGTTAAGATTGAAAATACCAATGCACGTTCAAAAGCTGCCAATTTATTTCAGAAAATAGACAACGGTATAGTGGTCAACGAAAATGACGATGGCTCTTTGGAAATTACCTATTCCGAAGTTGAACTCAATAAATTGAAAATGAAAGTGGTCGACCAATCAATTGAAATTGTCCGCCGCCGTATCGATGAACTCGGAACTAAAGAACCTGTTATTCAAAGCCAGGGAATAGATCGAATTGTTGTTCAATTGCCGGGGTTGCAAAATCCTGAATATGTCAAGACCCTGCTTGGTAAAACTGCCAAAATGGCATTTCACCTTGTAGATAGCCGCACCACAGCTGCCGAGGCTCGTCGTGGCAAACTTCCCCCCGCATCTAAGTTAGTTGCCGGAAGCATGGGTGAACATTACGTTATCAGTCGCAAACCCGTTGTCAGCGGAGAAAATCTGGTTGATGCTCAGCCTTCTTTTCAAGATGGTCAAGCTGTAGTCAGTTTCAGATTCAACTCGCTGGGCGGCAAAAAATTTGGCGAAGCTACTCGTGATAATGTTGGTGAACGCTTGGCAATTGTTTTAGACAACGAAGTTATTTCTGCTCCGACAATTCAAAGTCCCATTTTGGGCGGAAACGGTGTTATTACCGGCAATTTCACGGTAAAATCAGCCAATGATTTGGCATTATTGTTGCGCTCAGGCGCGTTACCTGCTCCACTAGAAGTTTTGGAAGAAAGAACAGTTGGTGCAGGATTGGGCGCAGACTCAATCCGTGAAGGAGTTGTTGCATCAATTATCGGATTGATTGCCGTTGTAATTTTCATGGTTGCAGCTTATGGTTTGTTTGGCGTATTCACCACTGTCACAGTTTTTACAAACCTGTTTTTGATGCTTGGTGTATTGAGCTTCATGGGAGCAACCCTAACATTACCGGGAATTGCCGGTATCATCCTGACAATCGGCATGGCTGTTGATGCGAACGTGCTGATTTTTGAGCGTATGCGTGAAGAAGTCAAATCAGGTCGCTCAACCCGTGATGCAGCAGAAGCCGGATTTACCGAAGCTTGGACAACAATTGTTGACTCTAACTTAACAACTTTAGTTGCCGCTTTGGTTCTGTTTTATTTCGGTACCGGTCCGGTTAGAGGCTTTGCTGTTACTTTGGCAATCGGTATCGCCACATCAATGTTTTCGTCAGTTACGGTTACCCGCCTGATTATTACAGCTTGGCTTAATAAATACAAGCCGACCAAACTGCCAATTTGAGGGAAGGAAATTTTACTATGATGAAGATTTTTAAATGGGTTACCAAAGACACAACTATTGATTTTATGAAAGCACGTAAGCTCACTTATGCCCTTTCAACATTAATGATTGTTTTGTCAATTGTTTGCATAGCTGTCAAAGGATTTAATTACGGAATTGATTTTTCGGGTGGTATTTTGATTGAAATAAAATCCGAACAAGCTATTGACGTGGAGAATATCCGCAAAGAATTAAATACCGTTAACCTCGAAGACATTAACATCCAGACAATCGGGGAAACAGGCGACGAAATCATGATCAGAGCACAAGCCAAAGACATGAGTGAAAAAGAACAAATGGCCGCTGTTAACGAAATCAAAAAAGTTTTGGGTAGCGACTATGAATATCGTCGGGTTGAGCTGGTTGGACCACAAGTTGGCGGTGAGCTGAAAAAAGACGGAATTATAGCCTCGGTTATTGCTATTTTAGCAATTAGCGTTTACATCTGGTTCCGTTTTGAATGGCAATTTGCTGTTGGTGCCATGATTGGTCTGATACACGACATTATCACCACTTTAGGCTTGTTGTCTTTGCTTGATTTTGATTTTAGCCTGACAACTGTTGCCGCAATTTTAACATTGGCCGGATACTCCGTTAACGATACGGTTGTTACCTATGATCGCATTCGTGAAAATCTACGCAAGTACAAAAAAATGCCACAATATGATTTGTTAAACAAAAGTATTAATGACATTTTCTCTCGTACTATTTTAACCGGATTCACCACCTTATTAGCATCGTTGGCATTATTAATCTGGGGTGGAGACACATTGCGCAGTTTTTCATTTACAATTGCGTGGGGCGTTGTAGTCGGAACATACTCTTCCATATATGTTGCCGCTGTTATGCTAAATTTATTTGATTTGCGTAAATCAACGGATGAAAAAATTATCAACCCGTTTGGCAATGTTGAATAATTCTCAATAGCAATAAAAATCCCCGAATTAAAAATTCGGGGATTTTTATTGCATATTAACCAAATTGCGCTATTGTTTAATCAGATAAATTTATTGAAAGAAAAAAGTCATGACAAAAATATCTTGGAAACCAGGAACAATGCTCTTTCCCTTACCACCGGTAATGGTTACTTGCGGAACCATGGAAACTCCGAATGTCCTGACTATTGCTTGGACAGGAATTATCAATTCCGAACCGCCGATGACGTACATATCTGTACGCCCAAGCCGATATTCACACAAGATAATTAAAGAGGCCGGAGAATTTGTTATTAATATATCTACTCTGGAATTAGCTAAAGCTTGTGATTATTGTGGCGTTAAATCCGGCAAAAACACCAACAAATTCCAAGATATGAATTTGGAAATTGAACCGTGCAAAGAAGTTAAAGCTCCGATGCTGGTTAAATCTCCGGTATCCTTGGAATGCAAAGTAACATCCGTTACTCCGCTCGGCACACATGATATGTTTATGGCGCAAATTGTAAACGTTAATATTGACGATAAATATCTGGAAAAAGACAACTATCTGGCTCTGGAAAAAGCCGGACTGCTTTGTTTTGCTCATGGACGTTATTATACTCTCGGCCGTGACCTCGGGGCTTTTGGCTTTTCCGTAGATAAAAGCAAAGAAAATAAAACCAAACCCCGAAAATCTAAGTTTTTAGAAATTTTGAAAATAGAAAAACAAATTAAAGATGGCGTATCAAAAATCAAAGACAAGAAATTAAGAAACATACTAAATAATCATAAAAACACCGGCAAAAAAACAGAAACAAACAACAAAGCTGATGCCGACAAACATAGTTCAAAAAATGACGGAAGCAAAAAAACTTATTACCGTTCGCAGTTTGGCAAAAAAAGTTCTAAAAAATAAACTTACACCAACATACATTGATAAAAAAACAATTAAATACAAAAAAGGTCCCTGTTTCACAACAGAGACCTTTTGCACGCAATCATTTTTTATTTACACTTGCATCAAAGAAATAATTTCCCCTTTTGAAATATACGGACGAAAATAACAATCCGCAACACCAATTCGTGCATCGCTACTGATTGGAAATTCATCTTCAGTACGATCTATGAGGATAAGACCGTTTTGTGGCAAACAAACCAACGTATGCCACTCTTCTCCGGCATTTACTCGCGCTCCCCAAGCAATGGTTTCTTGATTATCTACCACACACTCAAGCAGCAACGGGACTTCAATACTGTCACTCCACTTCTTAGCCTTGACAATTTTTTCAAAAGCCTTGTGTACTTTATCTCGAGATAACCATTCATCCTGCAATAGCAACGGTTCAATTTGCCACTTTTCGCCTTGGCGCAATGCCAAATAGTTGTGCGAAACGTACAAACGACGACGATGAGTAACACCTCGTGCCTGTGAAGAAGTCAGTAAGCTGTCATTAATCTTCTGTTCGGTAAATACAGCATCAATACCATAATACAATGATACCGAAAGGTTAATTACAGCACTGTACTCAGATACGCTTCTCTTGCACATCCCCGGCAACTCTTCTTTAATAAAATCTGCAATTCTTTCGCTTCTGCTCTTTTCTTTTGCACCACCGCAAAGTTCAGGACTGGTAGCCACTTCAGGAATACAATGTCCATTAACGTAGTAACTCATACTTAATCTTGGGTTTATGATGCTGAAAGTATTTATCTCTCAAACATCGGTTAATAAATATAGTGAATTAGTCTTAGTCATAACAATCTTAAGTTAATGTTATACAAATACTTCATTTAGACAAATTTGTCAATATATCTATCCTGCATAAAGACACAAAAAAAGCGCCTGATTTTCATCAGACGCTTTTCGTTTTACAACTTACTTAAGCTGACTTTTTGCAACAGCAAGTGTGTTCTACTTTTTCGCCTTTATGACGAACAGCAGCTTGAGGAGCAGCCAGACGAGCAACCGGTACACGGAACGGTGAACAAGAAACATAGTTCATGCCACATGTCTGGAAGAAGTCAATAGATGCCGGATCGCCACCATGCTCACCACAAACACCTAACCAGATGTTCGGATTAGAGCAACGAGCTTTTTCACAAGCCATCTTAACCAAGCAACCGACACCTTCAACATCAATAGATGCAAACGGATCAGCTACATAAACACCGCGAGCGCGATATTCGTCAAGAATAGCACCGGTATCATCACGGCTCATACCCAAAGTTGTCTGAGTCAAGTCGTTAGTACCAAAACCGAAGAATTCTGCAGATTTAGCCAATTCATCAGCCTTGAGAGCAGCACGAGGCAATTCAATCATTGAACCAACTTCATACTTAATGGTCTTGCCTTTTTCAGCAAAGATTTTTTCAGCTGTTGTATCAATAATTTCCTTAACAATGTCGAGCTCTTTCTTAGAACCTGTCAAAGGAACTTCAATTTCCGGCAAAACTTTAATACCGGCATCAGCACATTCCATTGCAGCTTCCAAAATAGCACGTGTCTGCATTTCGCAGATTTCCGGATAGGTAATCGGCAAACGACAACCACGATGACCCAACATCGGGTTTGCTTCATGTAAAGCATTGGCACGTTGTTGAACTTTTTCAAGGCTTACACCGAGTTTATCAGCTAATTCCTTCATTTCAGCCTCAGTGTGCGGCAAAAATTCATGCAAAGGAGGATCCAACAAACGAATAACGACCGGCAGACCGTCCATAATTTTGAACAAATCTTTGAAGTCTTGCTTCTGATAAGGCAACAATTTAGCCAAAGCTGCACGACGACCTTCTTCATTGTCAGACAAAATCATAGCTCTCATATCACCGATTCTGTTTGCATCAAAGAACATATGTTCTGTACGAGCCAAACCGATACCTTGAGCACCAAAGTCGCGGGCTGTCTGAGCATCTTTCGGAGTTTCAGCATTAGCGCGAACTTCCAAAGTACGAATTTCATCAACCCAGCTCATCAATTTACCAAAGTTACCGCTATTGGTATCAGCCTTAACGGTAGGAATCTGGCCTTCAATAATCTGACCTTTAGCACCATCCAATGATACCCAATCACCTTCTTTGATAACAACACCTTTATCAGTTGTCATGCTCTTGTTAGCATAATCAATGTGAATTTCATGAGAACCGGAAACGCACGGAGTACCCATACCGCGAGCAACAACGGCTGCGTGAGAAGTCATACCGCCACGAGCAGTAATAACACCCTGTGCAGCGTGCATACCGCCAATATCTTCCGGAGAAGTTTCGTTACGAATAAGAATAACTTTTTCACCACGATTAGCCCAAGCTTCAGCATCGTCAGCATTGAAAACTGCACGACCTACGGCAGCACCCGGGCTTGCCGGCAAACCGGTAGCAATAACGTTTCTCGGAGCTTTAGGATCCAACATCGGGTGCAATAACTGATCCAATTGATCAGCACCAACGCGCATAATAGCTTCTTCTTTATTCAACAGACCTTCTTCAACCATTTCAACAGCCATGCGAACGGCGGCAGCGGCAGTACGTTTACCGTTACGGCACTGCAACATCCACAATTTACCATGCTCAATGGTGAACTCCATATCCTGCATATCTTTGTAATGAGTTTCCAAATTGTTGCGAACATCAACCAATTCCTGATACAGATGAGGCCACAATTCTTCCAAAGAATTACCTTCGCCCTTAGAGGCCATCGGTTGCGGAGTACGAATACCGGCCACAACGTCTTCACCTTGAGCATTAACCAAATATTCACCATAATAAACGTTTTCACCGGTAGCCGGATCACGAGAGAAGCAAACACCAGTAGCACAATCATTGCCGGCATTACCGAATACCATGGTTTGTACGTTAACAGCTGTACCCCAGTCACCGGGAATATTATTCAACTTACGATAGGTAACGGCTTTTTTAACCATCCAAGATTGGAACACGGCACCAATACCTGCCCACAATTGTTCCCAAGGATCTTGCGGAAATTCTTTACCCAATCTCTTAGAAATAGCTTTGAACTGATTAACCAATTCTTTGAGATCTTCAGCAGTCAAATCAGTATCTGATTTGTAGCCTTTTTCCTCTTTCATTTTTTCCAAAGCGCCTTCATATTCATTGATGTCAGCCTCCAACACAACGTCAGAATACATCATAATGAAACGACGATAAGAGTCATAAGCAAATCTCTCATCATTAGAAGCTTTAGCCAAACCTTTAACAGTTTCATCATTCAAACCGAGGTTCAAAACAGTATTCATCATACCCGGCATTGAAACGCGAGCACCGGAACGAACCGAGAAGAGCAACGGGTTGTTGGTATCACCGAATTTTTTGCCCATAATGCCTTCAACTTCGGCCACGGCGGCACGAACCTGATCTTTCAGGTCAGAAGGATAAGTTTTGTTGTTATCATAGTAGTATGTGCAAACTTCTGTTGTAACTGTAAATCCGGGGGGAACAGGCAAACCAACCTTATTCATTTCAGCAAGGTTAGCACCTTTACCGCCCAGGAGATTACGCATGCTGGCATCGCCTTCGGCTTTGCCGTTTCCAAATGTATAAACCCATTTACTCATGGTTATATTAGCTCCTTAAGCTTAGTTAAAACACGCCAAAAGGACAGATTCGCCCTTTTTGGCAAACACAATTCGCATCCAAACTATAACATTCAAAACGATTCTTCAAGAAAAAAGTAAAATCCGGCATAAAACACAAATAGTTATTCACACCGCATTGAAAAAAGCCCTCCGAAGAGGGCTTTTTATCTTATTTTTCAATTAGAATGTATAGCGTAAGCCACCATACCATTCATGAGCATTCATATCGGCATCGTCAATTTCACCCATGTCAATATAACGATAACCGGCATCAAGATTCAAGCAACGGTTCAAACGCAATGACAAACCGGCTCCAACCTGCCATGTAAAATTATTTGCAGAATCTGTTTCTTTGTCAGAAGAAGGTACTCCATTGTTATCAACATCGTACGTTTCCAAATCCAAGCGGGTTAAACCAATACCACCGGTAAAATACGGACTAATCCAATAATTTGGCATAATGTCTAAATAAGCATTAGCCATAAAAGAATCTGATTCTAAAATCGTCTTATGAGCTCCCAAAGCATACTTATATTCATCATCACTATCATCACGATAAATATATTCACCCTCCAAGCGGAAATAACCTTTTTTATAACCGATAGCACCGGAAGCATGCCAACCACTACCCAATTCAACTTTTGCAGAAGTCGAAACATTGTCTTCTTTGCTGTTAACGTTAAAATCTGTATAACCGCCGCGAGCAGCAATATAAAAACCATCACGAGCTTCTGCTGTTGCAGCAACCGCCATTGTCAAAACCAATGCAGATGCCATCATTAAATATGTTTTTTTCATAAAAGTCTCCATAGTCAAAAGATTATAGCCAGATTATTCTTTTTTTTATTTGCTGTCAATATAACAGGCTAATTCTTATTTAATTATTAAACAAATGAAGTTATTTTATTATTATGTGCAAAAAAATATATAGAATTATCAAAATATGATATATATACTAATATTATATCAAGTATAAGGAGATTTTTGATGAACTGGTTGAAAATATCAACTTTTGCTTTAAGCCTTTTAATTGCTCCGGCAACTTATGCTCAGAACAATACTGATTTCAAAAACCCAAATCAAGCCAATGAATGGAAACCCAATCCCAATAATACCATCATTCTTGAAGAAATCAGCTCGGCAACCGGTTCAACAGCTATAAATAATATTGTCAATGCCGAACAAATTTTCTGTTATCAGGTTACCAATCAGCCTGAAAATTACAATGGCTACACACTTGATGGTATGGCTATTGTTGGTTTTTGCGGCATTCTCAACCAACAGCTGAAAGAGATGATTGTTTCTGAACTGTTTATGAATCCGGATAACATTATTTTTGATGTTACCGAAAACTGCATCATTCGCCCCAAAATTATCCTACGTTTTGTTCGCGGTGTCGATTCGACAGATGTTTTACTTTCCAGCCCGTGCCACGCATTTGCAATTTTTTATGGCGGCAAAATCAATGCTTTCAACGCCAAACCGGCAGCCCCAATCATTGATGCACTGATAACTCCGCTCATAAAAAACAAGGTTGATTTTGCTTCTCCGGCGCTTTTCAACCAATTGCTTCCTATGGGCATCGCTCAAACTGATGAGCAAAAAGCCCTACTCAATAAAAAGAACGAACCTCTGCGCAATTGGATGAGTAAACAAAAAGAAGATGAAAACTCTTCGCGTCGTGGTGGATGGAACAAGGTTAATCTTAAAATTTAGGAATGATATGAAACTCAAAATTGCTTATCAAGGAGTGGCCGGCGCTTATTCTTATATTGCCGCTCAAACTATTTTTCCTAATCAGGAATACCTGTCTTATCCAAGTTTTGAAGAGGCTTTTAAAGCTGTTGTTAGCAGTACGGCTGATTACGCCATAATTCCGGTTGAAAACTCCAATGCCGGACGAGTAACAGACGTACATTTTTTACTACCCCAGACCGGATTATACATTATTGATGAATTCTTTTTGCGTATTGAACACCAACTTCTTGGACTACCCCAAGCAAAACTAAGCGATATAAAATCCGCATTTTCTCACCCGCAGGCTCTTGCTCAATGCTCTCAATTTTTAAAAGAGCATCAAATACATCCGATACAACAAATTGACACAGCTTTATCCTGTCAGGATATTTTACAAAAAGACGACCTTTCACAAGCCGCAATAGCATCTTCGGCAGCTGCAGAGATATATGGATTAAAAGTTCTTGCCTCCAATATTGAGAATGCAGCTAACAACACAACACGATTTTTAATTATGTCACGCAACAATATCTTGCCACATGATAACGGCGGCAAGTTTATTACTTCTTTCATATTTAAAACACGCAATATTCCGGCATCCTTATATAAGGCGCTCGGAGGTTTTGCCACCAACGATATTAACATCACCAAACTTGAGAGCTACCTTCTGGACGGCAAATTTGTATCAGCGCAATTTTATGTTGAAGCCGAAACTCATCCGGAACGACTAAACTTCAAAAATGCTTTAGAAGAACTAAAATTTTACGCCCAAGAATGGCACATCCTTGGCACTTATCAAGCTCATCCTTATCGTTACTTATAAGATTATTTTATTTTCGTTAACAAGTTGATTGAAGCATCAATCAGACGATCTTGTTCTTTTTCATCAAGCTTTCGACTCAAAACTTCTCTAACCGTGCGAATTGTTAATTCCGCAGTTGTGGATGTTATTTCCCGAACAGCATTATCCTGCGTTGTTGCAATACGAGCCTTCGCTTCTCGTTCGCGATTAGCCATATCATTTTCAAGCTTGCTGAGTTTTTCTTTTTTCAATAACGCAATCTCGCGTTCTGCTCGGTTCAATATCTCATTAGCTTCAGATTTAGCCTTACGATATTTTTTCTCATATTCTGCCAACATCTTTTGCGCTTCGGCATGAACATTCGACGCATCTTCAATTCTTTTGGCAATCAAATTTCTGCGCTTGCGCAACATTGTGCGAGCAATCTTAACAATCGGACGCATCAACGCAATAACCGCCAATATAAACGAAACAGCAACCCAAAATTCAGCACTTTGATAAAAAGGTTCTGCTCCATGACCACTTATCTCATGAGCAGTAGTTTCTATAACATTAGCAACACTTCCGACCGCATTTAAAACAGCATCTTGCGTAGCGTCAATAATTTCCTGATTGGGCAGATTATTTTCCATTGCCATATCAATTTTCCCTTATCCGATCCAAAGCTTTTGCTATATCGGCACTTTTAATATCTGTAAAACCGAGTTTTTTCAAAACCTCCTGCGCCAATTCTTCAGCAACCGGCTCAAGCTGTTTGAGAGCTTTTTCCTTAGCTGCTTTAATTTTGCCCTCACCATCCTCAATTTGTCTTTTCAAATCTGCCGCCAACTCTGCTTGCCGACGCTCAATCATTGCATCTGTTTCACGACGAGTTTCTTGCAAAGAAGCATTGGCCTCATCTGTTGCTTTTTTCAAAGCCTGATTATACTTATCCAGAGTCTTCTCAATTTTGACCTTTAGAGAGGCGGCCTTTTCAAGATATTCATCAATTTTTGCCTTACGCAGATTAATCATTTCTCCTGTTTTGGGAATAATGAATCGGCTAAAAATAAACAGCATCAAAAAGAAACTGATTGTCAGCCAAAAAAACTGCGATGGAAATATACTGAAATCTAATTGAGGCATCTACACTCCCCTTAATATTAAGTAAACAATCCCTGCACAACAACGGTTTCTAAAGACAGAACGCACAACCCGAACAAGCCTCTAAAAACTGCGTTCTGCCCGAAACACGCCAAACCAAAGGAATTAATTACCTGTCAACATAACCAAAGCGAGAACCAAGGCATACAAAGCCACAGCTTCAACCGCAGCAAATCCTGCCCAACCATAAATATCTACATCTTTTTTAACCTGCGGATTACGACCTACAGTAGAAATAATAGTGGTCCATACTTGCGAAACACCCCAAGCAGCAGCCATCATTGACAAAGCACACATACCGGCACCGATATAAGCTAAAGGTTCCATTTTCTATTCCTTTCGATTTAAGTTAATTAAGTTACACAATTATAATATACGCAAAGCGACTTTTAATGTTCATGCAAGGCATCACCCAAATATATACAACTCAACACCGTATATATATAGGCTTGCAAAAGCGCAATAAACAACTCAAAGCACACTATGCAACTGTTAAATAATATCGGGATAATTCCCATAACTCCCAAAATTGCCACAAAACCGGCAATAATTTTTAACATAATATGACCAACAGTCATGTTGGCAACCAAACGCACTGTCAAACTAAACGGTTTCGATAAGAAAGAAATAATTTCAATCGGAATAATCAACGGTGCCAAAGCAACCGGAATTCCTTTGGGCAAAAAAGTTCTCAACCAACCGATTTTTTTTCTTTTTATTCCAATACAAACATTAAACAACAACGCAATAATCGACAAACAGCCAACTGCCGTTAGGTGTGATGTGAAAGTAAAAGCATAAGGAAAAAGCCCCAATACATTACCAAAAGCCACAAACAAAAACATAGAAAAAATGAACGGAAAATATTTCAGCCCTTCAACACCGACATTTTCACGCAACAACGAACTCACAAACTCATATACCATTTCCGGAATAGACTGCGCTGCCGTCGGCACCAAGCTCCTCTTACGTAAACAAAAAGCAAACAATAGTGTCGAGGTTAATACCGCCAACAACATAAACAGTGCCGAATTAGTAAAAGAAATATCTACACCGCCAATTTGTAGCGGAATAATCGGCTTAACCACAAACTGTTCCATAGGACTAGACAAGACAACTACTCCTTACGTCTTTTTTCTTCGCTTTTGGCAAAACGATAGACATTAACCACGCCAGCCGCTCCGCCAAAAAACATAAATACCACCAAAAGCCATGGTTTCAATCCGAACAAACCATCCAACACATAACCGACGGCTGCCCCAACCAAAACACCGGAAAGCAACTCTGTTCCAACCCGAAAACCGGCTTTTGCAGCACGAGAAACTTCTGAATCCCTACTTTCTCTGCGCACCAAATCTTCGTTGGACCTGACGTTTGCAATTTTTTCTTCAAGTTGCTTTATTTCATCAGGCACCTTTTTCATCTTTTCACTCTACACGATAAAATATTAAGCAGTTATTAAAAAGAATTAGTTTTAAGGTTAATTATTTAATTTGTTGTCAATAATATTGCTTATATTTTCAAAAGTCATAGCCCCGCCAAGCATCTCGCTTTTACCCTTATAGCTGATAACAAAAGACGGTGTACCCTCAATACCCAGCTGAGTAATACCGTTTTGGCGATTAAACAATATATCACGAGCAACATCATCATCATGCAAACAAGCATCTGCCTTAGCATTACTTAATCCACTTAATGCCGCATATTGTTTAAGAACTTTTTCCGGATTACGAGATAATCCCCATTCGCGTTGTTTTTTGAACATCAAATCAACAAAAGCCATATACTTGTCTTCCGGCATGCACTCACCAAGCAATGTCGCATCCATAGAACTTTTATCAATCGGAAAAGGCACAAAAACCAAACGCAACTTTCCTTCTTTAACATATTTTTCTTTAAGTTGCGGAAGCGTACCAAGGTGAAAATCAGCACAGTGCGAACACCCGAAAGAAGAATATTCATACAAAGTTATCGGTGCGTCAGCGGCTCCTTCGCTATGCTTATCCGGAAAAACATAATTATCAGGAATAACCGGCAATTCTTTAGCAACATCTTGCGCATAAGCCTGATTCATCAGAACTATTGAACCGTCATCAAGCATTTCAAACCCCTTAAATGACAAATACATTCCGCCTGCCATCAAAAAAATCACCACCATGGCAACAAAAGAGCTTATGCTTTTAATAATCTTTTCCAATTTCATTTTTTGTTTTCACCTTTATTATGGCCGACAATACAACGACCAACTCGTTCCAAAATTTCTTGCAAAGCACTGTTTTTAATCCCAGCACTCAGGTCTTTAATATAAAATTCTTCATCTACACTTACAAGATTTTTTTGCACTCTCTCCACACGTTGCTTTTGCGTATTATATTCTTGCGCCGCATTTTGAACAATTCTCAAAGAAGCAACCGCCGCATATCCGAAATAAGCATTAATTTTTTGGATAACATTTTTTTCACGATGTTGCAATTCAAGCGCAAAACCGCCTCCCGACACCGACACTCTGAGCACCCCGTTATTTCTTTCTCCTTTAGGAAAATCAATACTCTGAGGCAACACATATTCTGCTAGTTCATCTCCAACAATTTGAGGCCAGTTCGTCAAAATATCTACCTCCACAAAACCTTTTTTGCCGAGTATTTTTTTTGCCAAGGGCATCAACATAGAAGACACCGACAGTAAATCATGCGTTCGGCGCTCAAAATTTTCGATAACTGTTTTTTCTTTTGTACTCATAAATACAAATTAACAAACAATATCAACAAGGGCAAGCCTTTTATTGACGAGCCGACCAAATTGAGCCTATAATCAGACGCAAGAAAATAATAGGACGTAAATTATGGAATGGATGCAGATATTTCAGGCTGTTTTGTCACTGATGTTCGTTATCGGACTGCTGTTGCTAACGGTTTATTTTTTCAAATATTGTGAACAAAAAGGATTAAAATCACGCTTTGTGACAAAATTCAAGGCAGGCAATAGAATTAATATTATTGAAAATCGACGTTTAGATGCCAAAAGTTCTTTGATTTTGGTTGAATGCGATAATACCGAATACCTGATTTTTAACGGTACCGACTCAAGCCTTATGTTACATTCCAAAACAATTTCTCGGGAAACTTCAGCTAATGATTAAAAAGACTTTATACTTCAGCGCTGTTTTATTACTTACAATGTTAATATTTAACGATTCTGCATTTGCACAATCAGTTAGCTTGAATATGTCCGATACTCCGACCGGCTCAGCAACCGGACGTATCTTTAGTATCATCATGATAATTACCGTTTTGTCGCTGGCTCCGTCAATTTTGGTAATGATGACTTCTTTTACCCGCATTGTAGTTGTTTTTTCAATCACTCGCAGTGCATTGGCAACCAATGCCACACCTCCCAACATGGTAATGGTATCTTTGGCTTTATTTTTAACCTTGTTTGTTATGTCGCCGACACTTGAAAAATCATGGGAACAAGGCATTAAACCGATAATTGAAGAAAAAATTGAACTTATCGACGGACTGGAAAAGGCCTCTGTTCCGCTTAAAGAATTTATGGTCAATAACACGCGTGAAAAAGACTTATTGCTCTTTACTGATCTTAGTGGCGAAAAACCTGCATCAAGTGTTGCCGAAACTCCAATAAAGGTTGCTATTCCCGCTTTTATGATTAGCGAATTACGTCGAGCTTTTGAAATTGGTTTTTTGATATTTGTACCATTTTTAATTATTGATATGGTAATTGCCTCGGTTCTAATGTCTATGGGTATGATGATGTTACCGCCTTCGGTTTTGGCATTACCGTTTAAAATCATTTTCTTTGTATTGGTTGACGGTTGGTATATGCTCACCGGTTCACTGATAAACAGTTTTAAGTAATAACTTATTTATGGCTGATACTTTAACTCATTAGCAAAGCAAATTTGCCTTTTTCAGCCCCTCACTCCATCACCCTCGGGCTTGACTCGAGGGTCCCAAAAAACATATTGCCTTATTATAATCGATTCTCGGGTCTGGCACTACGTGCCGCCCGAGAATGACAAAAAGAAAAATGACTGTAAGAAAAAAGTTCGGAGAGTCTACATCAAAGACACAAACCCTGTTTTACCACGCTTCAGTATAACCCAAAGCCGGATCATTCAACCTATTTTTATAATTAGCATCTTTTTCATAACCTGAACGAAAAGAAGTCAGCTGATCGTACGTACCGGTATATTCATTTTTCCAAGTCCAACCTGTCACATTATCTCGCTCAAAATAACAATAAACATTGGCAATTGCACTCATCTCTTCATTATAAACCGGAAACAAATTCCAAATAACCTTACCACTATAGTTTCCTCCGGAATTAACGTGACTGAGATAATCAGCATAATGATCGCCATAATATAAAAATCCCATAATCGCATGCCACCCCATAAATGTTCCTGTATTAGCACTTACGGTAGTATTCAACCACGTATTAGTCTGAAATGTCAAAGCCCCGCCTTCACTCAATTGGTGAGTATGCATACCTGCGCTTCCGTCCGCCTCACCCAATTTAAACGTTGCATTAAACGGATTGGTTTGCGGCACAAAATAGTTTCTGAATTTTGTCGCAATATCGCTTTCTACCGATTCCACTCCGGTAATATAATAAGCTTCCGCCATTTTCCAACGAATAGGATTAATGGTAATCACCTTAGAATACCCTGGAGGACATTGAGGTGCCGGCACAAATCCTAACCATGGTGATGCTATACAATCAGCATTACCCATACAATCACCTAAATCTGGAGAAACCTTCAATACCCCGCTATTATTGCTAACAGTATAACTTTCCCAGTTTCCATTGGTTTTAGATTCCGGATATGTATTATCAAGCACATAAATGCCTCGATTAATAAAGTCTGGCAAAATATCGCTCAAACGAGCACCACCACGAGTTGTCAGTTTAATATCATGCATAACCGAAGTATAAGCAGGATTCAACTGATAAGCATCATATTTTTTTGTTGTGCTTTCTCCGGAAGAACCCGTACCGACACCACCGTCAGGATATGCCTGATTAGCAATAATCCTATCCAATTTAATATACCCTGGAACATTCTGATACCCTGCCGTACTGGCCAAATCTGTCCTATTAGTACTTCCACCTTTAGGTAATTCTATGGAACCGTCCCGTCTGAAAATAATTCCCTTGGTCCCAACCACACCCGTAGAAGTGGAAACCAAATCTGCAGTATTATCAGCCAAAATCATTTTATCTTTATCAAGATAAAAATTATCCGTATCTACCAACGCTCTAACACCATCCAACACAAGTTCTCCGGCACTATTTACCTCTACTTTAGGAGCCTTGGTTTCAGCAGCATTGGGCATTACAATTCGCGCACCAGTACTATCCATACTAACATAAGCAGAATCTGAACCGGAAGCTCCATAACTCAACTTTGCCGAACCATTATTCAATACCATTCTGCTTGAATTATCATCGTCTTTAAATGTAATAGTATCACCAATACCCGTAACAGCGGTATCAACATAAACTTTCGCTCCTCCATCACTATCCATCGTTGCTCGCATATTACCATGTAATGTTGCTTCACCCTCCATCATCTCAACATAACTATTACCAGATACTAAAGTCGCATTATTATTTCCTACATACAAAGACCCTGAATCATCGGAAGACTTCATTTGTGAAGCATTAGAATCAACAAGCAAACGTCCAGTGCCAGTTCCAACTCTAAAATTAGGTTGAGCAATCGTCACGCCTGAGCTATCCGCCACAAAATTGTAACTATTTGCTTCCGCAGCACCAATCCTACCACCGCGCAATGTATTAATACCCGAAATATTCGGAGCCTGAAAATCATTACCAACAGTCAAAGATCCACTAACATTTGCACTTCCTTTAACATTCAACATCTGCAAACTGCCAGTGCTATCTGTACCGATAGTTACAGCTCCCTTAAGAGCTGACGCATCATTCGCCGTCAATTCTCCGGTAACATCTAATCCAGCATTAACTGTGGCCTTACCTGTAATTGCTGCATTACCGGTAATAGTTGAATCACCCACAATACTGGCACCACCTGCCGCCACCGACAACGCATTCCCCACTTTCAGGGTATCTTTCATTTCCGCAGCACCATCAACATTCAACGCCCCCAAAATATTAGCTGCTCCCTGTGAAAGCAAGCTACCGACACTTGCCCCTCCGGCTACTGTCAAAGCATTTTCCGTAGCTCCGACAACTTGTGCCGTTGTGGTAATCAAATTATTAACATCTTCAATATCTTGATCTCCCAGATACAATGTTGTTTCCATTGTATTATATTCCGTACCCTTGGAGTTATTTCTATACAAAACATCTTTCTGGTTAGCACCTCCACCTTCAGAAATAATTGCATGAATTGAACCCACCGCAATACCACCGACAGACAACGTTCCGGTTTGATTTTCTCCCTCACCGGTTGTAAAACCATAATCCTGCTCGGTGGCATTCCAACCACCTCCAACACCTTGAATATTCTTATTCCCT
>JAFTLF010000001.1 GCA_017452885.1 Alphaproteobacteria bacterium | reverse complement strand
GAGGTTTATGACAGCAACGATGTTTTGCTTGTTAAAGACCAAATAAACCTACAATATAACATTCAAGAGGTTACTTACCTTTATGAAATCGATGTTTACACGAACTATGTAACAAAATCTTTAAGTTAGTAAAGGAGTAATGTGAAAATGGTTTATACACCTACAGTTTGGAAAGACCGCGACGTTCAAAACCCTCGCACATATTCCGTCAGGGAAAATGAGGACGGAACGGTAACATTGTTTGATGCACCAGGAGAGATTTACGAACAAGGAACTCCTGTTAATGCAGCAAACTTAAATAAAATCGAGGAAGAATTAACCAAAAAAGGCGGTGGTCTTGAGATAGGCGATATCGGTTTTGCCGCTTTTGGCATTAATGAAACCTTAAACGAAAGACGTTATCTAAACGGTCAAGTAATCTCACAAAGCCAGTTTGAGGCTTTTACAAAAATGATAAAGGAAAGAGCCGCTTTATATCCAAGTTTAGTTACTTCTGAAACAAACTGGCAAGCAGAGGTTACTAATTCTAAGCTAGGTCAATGCGGTAAGTTTGTTATTGATGATGAATTAGGTACAATTCGTTTGCCTAAGGTTGTTAATGTACAGGGTTTGGCTGATTTAACATTGATGGGAAGTATTAAAGCTGAGAGCTTGCCGAATATTATGATTAACACTAGTTTGCAATATCAATCTATGCAATCAGATTTAGCTTGGAATAACTCTGTTTCCGGAACTGGTACATCATTTAGCGGAACAACATCATCAGATGGAGTTCAGCAAATAAATGTCGGAGCTAAATATCCAACCTATCAAGACAATGCTCCTGTTCAACAAGAAGCTATCCAATACCCATACTTCATCCAAGTAGCAACAGGTGTTGAGGAAAGTGTAGATGTAACTCGTGAGATTGAGTTGAACAATCCGTTCTCTTTGCTTGACTACAAATGGTCTGAATATGAGATAAGCAATGCCTCTTGGTTAATCTCAAACGGTGCTTTCCATAGTGGTGCGACATACAAGGCAGTTTACGAGCTATTGCTAAAGATACACAACGGAACAGAAACCAAAGACGGTGTAAGTGTTAAGCTAAGTACAGAAGAATATACCGATACTGACTTTGTTATCAATACAGCAGACACGACATTCAGATTGCCTGTCAAAGTAGCTCTTGCAAGTAGTAACAAAGTGGCTGGTAATGGTATGGATTTGGGACTGAATATATCAAATGATGGTGAAACTGGACTTCAAAAGCTTGGACACTTTTTTGCTAACAATGCTAGTGGTGGAAGAGCTACTGGGATTAATGCTGGCTTTGACAAAAACATTAATATTGGCAACCAGTTTGGCATAACCACAGACCCAGAAAAATCAGGTATAGAAACATCCTCATCTGGCTTAAAGCTTTACTTCTATGTAGGCGAAACAATCCAAGATGCTAATGTTATTGCCGCTAGTCAAGTATTAACCACCGTTGCTGATAGTGTAAGAAAATCATCTGCGGCTGACAGAGCAACCGTTGTTGGTTGGGGTATGCCTGATTATACAGCGGGGATTCAAGTTAAAAACTCAAACACAGGACAAGGAACTTATACAACAGAATTTGATTGCGTGTTTGTAGTTCGTTTCTTATCGGCGGGATATTGTCATTGGCGGTTATCCGATGGTGATGCCGAAATGCTTTGTGGAACTAACGGAAACAACTATACACAAATTCCTGTATATGTTCGTAAAGGTGTTACTCTAACAGGTATAGGTGCAGGTGGAACTTGGAATGTTTTTGTTTTTCCATTGATAGGAGAAGTTTAATATGTATGTAATAAATGAACAGACAAAAATTGTTAATATTTGGGCAGATACAGATATTAATAGACAGCGTTTAGCAAGTGGTAAATATGGTGTTGTTGAGTATAGGGGCGAAGTTGAGCAAGGGTATGATGGTACTACTTATGCCAAGGGTTATGCACCGGAGAAACCAGAGCCAACTAAAGAAGAAGTTCGTCAAACTCGTGAAGCTCTTTATCGAGCCAAAAAAGATCCAATAACTTGTCAAATACAATCTTTAAGGGATGAGGAGCAAACAGAAGAAATAATAGCAGAGATTGAAGCTCTTAAAATTAAGAGGGCAGAAATAGTTGCTAAAATTAAAGAAGAAAATCCTTATCCGGAAAGTGATCAAGTAACTGATCAACCTACCGATCAAGTAGTTGACAAGTTGTCACCGGTTGACATTGTAAATGACAATGTAAGTGAGCTTGAAAAATAATGAAAGAGGTATTACTTCTTATTTGTTTGTTGATTGCTGCTTGTGTGGCCGCATATTACGGGGGATATAGAGCCGGAAAAAACGCCACACAGGCGACTTTTATGCAAAACAGCATAAACTTATCGCAAAAAACAAAAACGCGCTTCACAGAGCTAAAAAACAAGGTAGAAAATATAAACAAAAAAGACAGCGAGGTTAAAAAAGATGAAAATTGTTCTTCTCTTTTTGTGCGTATTCCTGTTGAGTGCGTGCGCAAGTCAACAGCCTACTATACAGAACAGCTGCGCTGAGATTATCCTTGACGATAACGAAATAACAGACTTTGACACATGCAACAAACACCGCCTTATTTGGAAAAAGGCTTATGAAACATGCAAATATTAACTATTTACAAATAAAATAAATTATCATAAGCTAATTTTGTTTTAAGGTAAAAAATATGGCACGAAGTAAGACAAGAGATGTCACCGACAAATTTAAGGGAATGCGCAAGTGTAAGATTATCGAGCTTTGCACTTCTCCGGATGTAGATTTGACCGAAGACGAATTAAAAGTTTTCTTGCTTCGAGTTTATGAGGATAAATTCAATCCGGCTGTAAGTGACCGCGTTAACAAGTGCGAACGCAAAGTCACAACAATATTTATGAGTGCAATCAATAAACTGAGGGATTATTTCAATGAAAAACGTGGACAATAAAGGTGGAAACACTAAACAGTTAAACAATGCTCACAACAAAAGCAATTTTAACAACACAAATTCAAATCCTAATATTTCAAATAGTAAAAATGTCAATTTGATGTATTCGGATGCAAAAACATTTCTTTATGCCTGGGCCATCTCTGTTTTTGGCTTTATGGTTTTTGTTACCGCTATTGCTGTTGGCCTTTACATGAAAATACAAGGTGTTGACGACAAACTGTCCGGTGTTATATACGGTCTTGTCACGAAATAGGTGCTTATTATAAACCTAAAATTTGCGTATAAAAATTTTTAATTGTGCGAACATGGTAATCGGAAGAGAGGTTACCATGTTTTATTTTACACGTTTACAAATAATGGTGCTGCAAAACCTCTTAAATAATAATTTGGAGGTAAAAAATGCAAAACCAAAATAGCAACCTGGGTATTTTATCAACAATGTATATGATCATACCCGTTTTAGTCGGTCATGAGGGCAAAGAGGTCGATGATATCCTCGAGCGCATCCTTGAAATAAGAAAACAACCAAAAGAGCTCCACGCAGAAATGGCATCGGATTTAGTCGCCGACATTTCAAAAAAAACTGTGCGCGATTTGATGAACTCGGAGGTAAAGGCCGATGTTGGACAATAACTTTCAAAATACGACAAGTTTTATCGGTTTTGTGCAAAATGGCAGGATTTTTAATTCGTATGGCCAACCGTTAGGATATACGACCGATGAATATAACAAGGCCATCGATACAGCCAAAGGATTTGAAAAAATCCTCTATGAAAAAGGCATACTTACCAAGCCTAAAACTCCCGAAGAAATAAACAAAGAGTTACAAGAAACCTTGAAACAAACTCAATCGATGATGTTGGAGATGTCCGGCACGATCGGATTGTTAAACGAAAAAGTATCAAAACTGGAGAATAGCAATGTTAAACAAGCAGTCACTGATGACAATAGCGAGCAAGATCCTGTCCCCGGAAAAAGTGCAAGCACTAAGTCAGGCTTTCGAGGTAACAAATAATATCGTAAGCATGGCCAGTAATCCTCAAGAGGCATTGCAAAAGGCCGGTGTTACTAAACAGGATTTAACCAAAATAAAAGGATATTTGAATAACCCGATGGCCGGTTTTTTGTTAAAACCGCTCGGTGTTGATGTTGAGCAGGCAAAACAGATAATCGCCAACATTGAAACAATGGGTTATCAGAAAGTTAACTCGCCAACCGTAACGGCGCAGGATGACGAGTTAAAGGCTCTGCAAGATAATCTTGCCAGGCTTAAATAAAAAAATGCGCCTATAACACGAAAGGAAACCAAAATGGAAGAAAAATGGGGAACTTGGGGTATTGTTATATTCTTGATTATCCTATTCGCTGTCTTTTGGGGTGGCGGTTTTGGGTTTGGCGGTCGCGGCGCAGGTGCTGCTTATGCCGCTGACATGTTTGGCTTTGAAGATTACAAGGCCATCTGTGAAGCTCAAAAACAGAATATCGCTAACGTAGCAACTACCCAATATCTCGTTGAACAGCAAGCCTCTCAAACTCGTGAGTTAATTGCTGCATCTGCCAACGCAACTCAAACAAAGATAGACTACTACGGCTATCAAAACGAGCGCGACAAAAACGCAGAATTAGCACGCGAAAACTCTGAATTGAGAAATAAGTTGTTTGTTAAAGATCAACTTGAGCCTATTAACGCAACTTTGGCTTCTATTCAGTGTAACATGCTCCGTCGTCCGGATGTTACCGGAATCGGTGCTGTATGCCCAAATGCCGGAATTATTAACGGCTTGGGTTTGACTAGCCTAAATCCTTACGGTTGTAATACCTGCAACGGTTTAGTCTAAAACTTCGGGCGGTCAGTCTTTACCACCTCCAACTGGCCGCCTTGACTTTAACTTCTTTTTTGTAAAGGAAAACAAAAAATGACTTGTAATTGTGTTAAATCTTATAAGACTTCTGAGGTTACTTTGACCGGCGGAAATCTTTATTTAACGATTCCTGGAATTCAGTTTGCGACATTGCCAAACTACACTAGCTTAAATGTTTATATCTGTCAGTCTATCCCGGCCGGTGCAAATACCGCTCCGGTTTTCTTGTCTGACGGAACGACAAACGTTCAGGTGTATAATTCGTCCGGAAACTATCTGCGAGCTGATGAGATAGCTTGCCGTCGTGGCTTCCGTATGATTTTTGGCGATGATCCTGTGCATGCAACTTTAGTTTGCAGAGTTAAACCATCTGCATATACCGGAGCTTAATCATGAAATTATCAGACATTGCTTTTTTTGCTGCAGGCGTGATTTTATCAAACGACAAATATCGTAAATTATGCATTGATAGTGCAAGAAAAGTGTCTGTGATTATTGACGATGCTGTAAGGGAGAGCAATCTTGCGAAGATTATCACGACAAAACCAAATGAAAGAGTTGTTCAGTCTGATCCTGGATATTCTCGGGTTGATAGTAGTGTTCCAAAGCATAAAGCAGACGAGCATTTTAAGCGATATTCGGAAGACACAAGATGCGATTTTGAAAACGAAAACGGAGAAGAATGATGCACAAGAAAATCAAAAAACTGATTGAAGCCGCTTATTCTCAAAACTTGCCGGAACATAAAATTGAGAAAATGGCCGAAAGAATTGCAAACAGCGTTCACAACCTGGACGATGACGAGCAAATTCTTTTAGCTATGGACTTGGACTTGCTTGTTTATGGTCCGCATTTTAACAGGGAACAGGCAGAATATGCAGTTTCCAAAATGGAGAATGAGGACGGCACGACAGGCGGACATTGGACATACGAAGAAGTCAAAAGTGTTTTGGCTTCGCATGATTTGGATATGAGCAGAGAGCATTTTACGGAGTGCGACTTCTATTATGTTATCAACATGCTTTATTCAGACATGTATGAGTTGTTAGGTTCATCAACAGATAATTATTACAAGGCTTCGCTGTTATGGTTGCGTGATAAAGATGCGCCGGTCGGCAAGGCCAAGAGATATTACTACGCGATGAAATAATTGACAAAGCTCTCCTTTTACAGTTATGCTATAAATAGTTAACGAATATTAGGAGAGCTCTCTTGCAAAACGATATTTTGATAGACATCGCGAAATACGCTGTTTATTTCTTGGGGTGTATAATGGTTTGGTTTTTTAACGAATTAAGAAACAAAGTCGCAAAATCTGACTTGGAGGCTCATCTGTCAGAGATGAAAAAGCAAATAAAAGAACTGCAAGAGGAAAATAAAGAAAATACAAAATTCATTTATACCAATCTTGCCACCAAGGAAGAAATCAAAAATATTGAGCAAAAACTGGACAGTATGCACACCGAGATAACAACTCTTTTACTTAATGAAGCACGCAAAAGGAATAAGAAATGACACTACCTAGGGGTATAAGAAACCATAATCCCGGGAATATCAGACATGGGGATAAATGGCAAGGGCTCGCGGACGAACAAACCGACAGCTCTTTTTGTGTATTTATAGCACCGGAATACGGTATCCGGGCAATATGTAAAATATTGATTAACTATAAAAAACAAAACATCAACACACCTGAAAAAATCATCTCGAGATGGGCTCCTCCATCAGAAAATAACACAAATAGTTATATTTTGAGCGTGTGTCAGGTGCTTGATGTCAGACCGCGTGATGTTATCGATGTTTGCGAACCGGTCATCATGCTAAACTTGGTTAAGGCAATAATCCGCCATGAAAACGGTATGCAGCCTTACTCTAACGAAACTTTAACTCATGGAATGGAATTGGCAGGTGTGAAATGATTTATATTTACTCTTTTTTAATAATTGTTTTGAGTGCGCTTTTGTGGCGAATTCGCGGCGGACTTTGGAAAAAATACATACCAAAGAATAAAATATGGTATGCGGTTTTCTTTGCTTGTTACAGTTGCTTTTATTTTTCTTGGGGATTAGAGAATTTTATTATTGGTTTCACCGATTCTTATACAAGCTATCAGCTTTATGGATGGGGTTTATACATCGGCTCATTGTTGACCGGGGTTTATGCTCTTAATCCGGCAGTAGATAAAGAGTGCGAATTGATTGACGATCTTCTTTACTCGATAAAGATAACTTTTGGCCAAACATCTGCAGCGGTGTTTAATTGGTTTTTTGGTTGGCTTGGTTGGCGTGTTGAAGCAAAAACATATTATCTTTATGAATTCCCGAAAGTGTTCGGATTTTTAGGCACAACATTAACCGGCTTAATTATTACTTTCTTGTGGGGATTATTCCTTGGCAGTCTTCCGGTTATGCTTTCCGGTCTTGGTATGGGTGTTTGCTATTGGATAGGTGGCAAACTTGAAAAACTTTATCCTTTAGGCAAGAACGGTTGGAACTGGGGAGAGATTGTCTTTGGCGCATACGAGGGAGTTTGGTTAGCATGCAATCTATTCATAAGTTGATATTTTTGCTTGCTTGCTTGTTTATGTTGCTTGTTGTGGCTTTTTTCCGGCCAGACAAAACGGAAACGGTAGGTTCAACGATGGTTGGCCTAAGCAAAGCGATTTCCGGGCCTGTGTCGCCATAAAATAAAAGGTGTCGAATTCGACACCTTTCTTTTTTCATGAATAAAATTAAAAAATAAAACTGTAAACAGCAGATAATGCAGCAAGAAGAGAAAGAGATGCCACTAAAATCGATATCCACATTGTGCGGCGAGCACTATCAACAAATTCTTCATCATGTGCGATTTCTCTTTCCAAGCGGTCAACATGGCCATTTAATATTTTTATTCTTTCATAAGACCTGGTGTTTTGCTCTTGAAGTAACAATTCGCGGTATGATTGGCCGATGTGCTTTTTCATGAAATCGCGCAAAGCCTTTTCTGCCTCATCGCTTGCTTTTCTCTCTTTATTTAACAGTTGTTTAATGTATTTAGGATGTTTATTTATGCAGCGGCTTAGTTCTTCGCGTGTGTATAAGCTCTTTTTCAAAAAGCGGTTAATTTCATAATTCAAATTTGTTTTTCTTGTCATATTACCTCCTTAAATATGATGTTGAGTTCCGTTTTTTGTTTTACGGAAAGTTCGGGTTAAGTTTTCGTTCATTTTTTCGTCAATGTATAAATCCAAGGCTTGACGAATAGGTGTATAAACAGCGTTGTAAATAGCTCGGCCAATTGCTGCATATATTGGATATCTTCTTAAGCCAATAGCGGCAATAACAACATCGGCGCTTTCTCTGTAAACTTCAACATAATTACAGGCCTGCGATTGAAAAACTGCTCTCTTGGCTTTTTCAAGTTGAGGAGGAGCTCCTCCTCAACTTTTAGCATTTGCGCTTCGTGATTGTGCGGAAATGTATCCATATTCCATTCAAGTATTTTGTCATCGCTCCACTTTCTCCTTTTGATGTTCTCCTGTTTTGCCATGGAATAACCATATATCCGGCTTTGCGCGCTTGTTGTTCAAATAAGGACTTGCCGGTTCTCTTTGTTACCGGAGCAAATATCTTCGTTCGATATCCTTTGTCACCGACATTTTGCTCTGCGACAAACTTCTCTTTGCCGCTACCGTCAAATCCAACATAAATTATTGGTTCATTATTAACAGATTTATCCACAGCCGCCTCCTATAAAAATTACATAAATATTATAAACAATAAAATTAGAAAAAATGCAATTATTTTTATTTTTTTAGGTTTCATTTCTTATCTCCCAGGGCGGCAGTAATAAAACTTTCAACACTTTCTTTTAATTGCTTCATAATTTTTGAAACAGAACTGCTGTAAGCAGAGTTTCTGTAAACAAGCTCCGACATGGCGACCGCTTTATCTAATCTGCAACGCATCTCGCGCCATATACTCTCATGTCTTTGGATTTCTTGTTCAAGCTCCTGGATGTTTTCCTCGAGCTTTTTTATATACTCAAGACGAGCTTCATTTGTTTTTGGGTTCATTATTTATCTCCTCAAAATATTTAGGAAAGTTAGCTTTAACATATCCCTCGTGCTGAGGGCTCACGCGCAGCAAAATACCTAAAACAATATTTAACTGCCTTTCTAATTTTTGACACTTGTTCAAGGCCTCAATCAAAACGTCTGATTGACGATTGCCCGGAGTGGTTAATTCATGCTGTGATTTAATCATACTTTTTTACCTTTCTTTTTTTGTGAATTTCATGGCTAATATCAGCAATATTTTTACAAACATCTAAACTTGTTTTGTCAAAATAATTAAGTTTTTTATGATTTATAATTGCAGATTGCTTTCGGCTTATCAATGATAAGTTCTCAATGTTTAGATTTTTCTTATTACCATCGGCAAGTATCACTATAAAACCTCGAGGGATTTCTCCAAAATGCTTTTTATACAAAACGCGGTGTTTTAATTCCCATTTATGAGGATCAGCAACCTTTACTTCAATATAACCATCTCTATTAATACGCTCGCTACCAACAGGACGATAATTAAAAGGAATATGGCCTTTCTTGAATTGTGTTTCTTCTCCACCAACCCAGTATTTTTTCTTGCCTTTGTTAAAAGGAATATGTCCTTTTGGAAATTGGCCACCTTTAAGACCGTTAGATATACCAATTTTATGTATTTTTTGCTCTAACGATTTATGGTTGACGGATGCTCCAAACATTGCATTAAAATTTTTAGCAATATCTCTGAACGGAACACCGATAGAATTTTCTTTCAGCCAATCTATCTCTTGTTGAGTGTATTTATGCATTTTCAATTTTATTTGCTCCATAATTAGGTATTTTTCTAACTTCAATCATCGATGGCATTGATGTTCCGTTTTGTTTCATGTTGCTTGCTTTAAGGGCCAAATTTGCGTTTGATATAATTTGCGCAGCAAGCGCGCTAACAGCGTTGGCTCGGGCCATTTCGTTTTTTAATTCATCTCCGCTTATGTCTTTAGAATTTAATCTGTTTAACGTTTCAAAAAGATGATTATTTAATTCAGCTAACGTATTACTCATTTTTATTCTCCATATAAAAAGTAAATATTGTTTTTTTCTTGTATATTTTTCTTTTACTGCATTATCCCATTTTATCCATTCTTCAAAATACTCAATTCTATAACCTTTACAGCGGCATGCTGTAGAAATACACCGGCTAACATTGACCGGATGAGTTTTTATTTTTTCTGCAAAATCCAAATAACTAGAATATATTTCTAAAGTTTCTATATCTATTACTGGTTTTGCTTTAACAAACTTTACTTCATCCAAGCACTGTCCGCTGCTTAAGATTTTTATTTGATTGAATAATTTTGAAAAATTAGCCATTTTTTAATAACTTTCTTAATCCTATACGTTTTCTTGGATTTCTTTTATCCATGGCAAACCCCTTTGTTGGATAGCAAAGCCAATCGCCAAGCATGTAAATGCCATCTGATTTTTTAACAGCTCCGGCTTTTACCAACAATGGCTCAAACTTTTGATTTCTTGTAAAACATCGGTTTTTATAAGACAATCTTTGTTCTTTCCAAAACTCTGCCAAATCTTCATCGTCATCAGGATCATCGTTATAAAACTCAATCCAGTCATCGGGATCGTCCATATCACGACCGTTAATTTCTCCCCAAATATATGCTTCTGCTAATTCTCCCATTTATACCTCCAAATAAGATGGTTTGTTTCTGTAAGTCCAACGGTGTGCGTTTGGATTTGATTTGTATCGCTCAATCAATCTTTGGCGATTTAATGCAACATCCTCGGCGGATATTTCATAAAAATTACAATCTTTGACGTAAGTATGGCCTAGGTGGTAATCGGTCAAATTATCGCAAGAAAAATTAACCTTAAAACCGCGGCTTTTCATTTCCCGGCACAACTCAACATATCGAGCAACAACAAAAGAGCTGTGTTTTTTGGCCCACTTAACATGACCTGCGCCTAGCAAGTATTTTTTTGGAGCATCTGCCGTATTAACTTGCTGCAAAATAACGCGCGGCAATTCTCGATACTCGGCCAAAAGCCATGCATCAGATAATTCGCTTGGCGAAACAACGTTAATTCTTGTCATTACGGTCAAGCTCCTGTTGAAGTTCTCGCAAATCGCGGTTTAAATTGGCAAGGTCGCGGTGGTCGCGTTCCCATCCACCGGACAAACAATAAAAATCGTTTCCGCATTCCTGTTGGAAGATGTAATCCTCTTGTCTTTTTATTTCTTCTTTTTTGAGTTTGATTTTTTCTCTGATATTGTCTGCTAATGACATCGTGTGCCTCCTATTTTACATATTGGTTATAAATTTGCATTTCTGCATCCATTTTTTTTATATCTTCAATGTGTTTCTCGCAACGGTCCAGGCTGTTTTTGGTTTCCGTAACGTTGTGATGAACAATTATGAAAGATAAAGTAAAGAAAAATGAATATAAAAAAGCTCTGATCATTGTTACCTCCGTATAAAAAAATAGCTTACATAAAAAATATATAAGCTATTTATAATAAATGTCAATACTTTTTTTAGGATTTTTTCGGATTTTTTCGGATTTTCTTCTCAAACCTTTCAACATCACGCAAATCAAACATAATTCTCGTTTTTTTATCCGCTTGTCTAAAAGGCGGCCATTTATCCGGGTTGTTTTTTATACCCTTGTAAATAGTGGCTGCGGCATATCCCCATCGCTCTGCCAAATCCCTTATTGATAATACTACCACGTTAAATCTCCTTTGCGTTACCTTGTTCAACCCAATAGCTCGAAACTCCGAACTTCTTCATGTTTGGAACTTTATCCACATCGCTGATCATCATTCCAATTAGTGCCGGGACTTTGTTTGAGAGCAAAATATTAAATAATCCGTTTTTGCCTTTTTTATCCAATATTTCTGCTCCGTCAATAATCATCAATTGCGATTCCTGCATCAATGATATTGATATTTGCAATGTCAACCTTACGCGGTATTTTTCGCTTTCACTGAGCAACACATAAGGGCGGCCGCCGAGTGTTATTGTCAGGTCGTTTTCTACTTGGACTTGTTGCCAACCTCCTTGTTTTGAAATATCCAATAAAAAGAGGTTGAAGCGATACAATCCGTTCTCCATTGCTTTTTTGCGGATTCCCGACATATCCAATGCATCAATAATAATTTGGTTCTCTTTGATATTTTTGCACAGCCTTTGAGCTTCTTGCATGGCCTTAAAAGCCTCGCGTTGATTTTCAATTTGGCTGATTTGGTTTCTTTTCTTGTCAATATCGACCTGCGTTATATTCGAGCCGGCAGATGCGTTTATTTTTTCCAATTCTTCAAAAGCCTTAACGCGTTGAGCAACTTCGGAGTTGTATTTGAGATATTTGCTTTCGTTATCAGAAATGCTTTGAAGAATATCTTGTTTTTTTGTTTGCAATTGCTCAATTTTTTCGGTTTGGTCTTCCGGTTTTTCCTCAACGGCTTTAATTTTTCCGCCTGAAACCGTCAGCATCGCGCCGCAATGTGGGCAAGGCTGCTCCTCAACTTTTCTATTCAACTCTGATAATTTTGCATCGATATCGTAGAGTTCTTTTTTATAAGTCTCCACATTGTCTTTGCATATTTTTGCATTATCGCGAGCCACTTTTAACGATGTTTCGTTGGCAAGTTCGCGGTATTCGTCAGCTTTGCTATCATCTACCGCTTGGCGCACGATCATATCTTCAAGCTCGGCTCTTGCAGCGGTTAGGTTTGCATCAATGCTTTCAATTGAAACATCTATCAAATCGCTGTTCCAACCGGCCGGTTGCCATGTTTCGGCTTTTTGGCTACCGTAAGCCTCGCCGGTAACATTTGACCACTGTTGCTTAAAAGCGCGGCCACTATCGCAGGCTCTTTTGTGGCTTGCCTCAAATCCGTCTTGCTCAACGTAAGTCCAAACTTTATCGACAACCTTTTCGTTTTCAATTCCGCGTTCTTTCAAAAACTCGGCAAGGTCCTCTTTTTTCGGATTGCATCGTGTCATTTCTCTGATGAACTCGCTGCGCTCCTTTTCTTTCATTTCGATAAGGCTTTCAATTCCGGCCGATATTTTAGAGCATGCCGGCGGATTTTTTCCGTCTGTGAATATCTCTGCCTTTGGCCATGCAATTTTGACCGTTTCAAAAGTCTGATCGTTTTGCACCTTAACACTTCCGGATGTGTTGCCGATTTTAACAAGCATTCCGCAATCTGATTTTTTCAAACCAAATGGAACTGGCTCGCCGGTCAATGCTGCGGCGACTGCGTTCAAAAATGAACTCTTGCCTTGGTGGTTTAATCCGCATATCAAAGCGGCTTTGTCAAACTTAACCTCGGCTTTTTCACATCCCATAAAATTTACTACTTCTGCACTATACATGTCTATTATTCCTCAAAAAGATTAAACGGTGCTTGTTGTGCCGGACTTTCTTCGCGTGGTTGGACTAAAGTCGGCATTGGTTCTTCTTCATCGAGAGCGGCAACGCGTGGATCAACCGGTTCTTCTGCTTCAACATCAATGATTTCCTCAGGCGCGTTTTTTGGTGCTTCATCCTTTATTTCTACCGGCTCGGCAACGATTTCCTCTTTTGGCTTTCTTGTTCTTTTGGCCGGTGTTGGCTCAACCAAAGGAGCGGCTTCAACCGGCTGTTCTTTGAATTCGGATGCCTCGTCCATGTCATACATATTACCTAATACTTCCGGGAATGTGTTTCTCAAGCAGTATGTTCTTGCGCGGTTGTATAACATCTTGCGAGTGTGGTTTCTCCATGTATCCCTGTTGAGCAAACCGGCGCGCTTTGCATCTTCAATACTGAAAACCCAGTCTTGCGGAGTTGCCAGGCCTTTTTTCTTGCACCAGTAACGGCAAGCCAATTTATCTCCCTCGCCAATCCACTCGACACCTTGGTCTTCCAAAAGACCGGATGCCATTATAATGCTCGGAATACTATCGGTGTGTAATGTTGGATGTCCGTTTACAATGGCGATGCCGTTCAAAGCTTGCATTGGTCGCATGCCCATTTCAACACCAACAGCCATGCGAGCCCAGGCCTCTTTTTCGTTACAGCCTTTTGGCAACATGCCGCCGTCACGCAAAATACACAGCTTTGCTTTTTGCGCTTCCATAATTTGTTTTTCTTGTTCAATAACCATTAACTGGTTTTGTTTATCATCCATTGTCAATCTCCTTTTTATGACAGTTACAAAAGTTAGTGCCGTATGCCGGACAATAATCAGCATTGCACATAAGTGAGTTAGGGTTGGCCATAAAGGCCCAAAGGTCGCCGTTGCTTCTGAACTTTGAAACATCCGACTTCATTTTGTTAATAATTTCCCAAGCCATCTTCTCGGCGGTTGCGATGTCGTATTCAACAAGAACCGGATCGGGTTGAGGTTTGGTTATTCCAACGCGGCGCACATATATTTCGCCAATGCGGTTAATGTGGATGCCGTTTGTTCTGCACAAAAGACTATAAGCACCGTATTGCGCCTGATTTGCTCTGCGCATCGTTCCGGTCTTCAAATCCCAAATGCAATCTTTTTTCCTGATATCGATATGCCCGGACAAAACAAATCCATCTCCAAGGTTGGCTTTGTATTCTTCTTCAATGGCCACACCTAACAAATCAGGGAATGTATTTAACACAGACTTTGCTTGCCGCACCGCCTGTTTAACTGCGATTTCTTTGGATCGGGTTGTATCATCCCAAATAACTCCGTTTTCAATACTTTTGGATATGGAAATCTCCACAACCTCCTCAATTTCGCTTTCGTAGGGTTTATTTTCTGCACGCAGCAACAAAGCAACTTCCAATGCGTTATGCGTTGCCGTTCCGACAGATGCTCCGATGGATGTTTGCGTTGCGCGCACGTTATAACCATAGGTTGCCAGCTCCGGAGCGAGCATTTTAGCCGCTGCACGTCGTAGACAATCTGTGTAATGTGGTAAACTTGAAGCTCTTATTATTGTTGGCATGTTATTCGCTCAAAAATTTGTTATAAACGGTATCGCAATATTCGTTATCAGTATGATCACATACAATATCCTCTTCGTAAGGCAAAACTCCAAACCATCCAAGCCTTTCTTTTGTTTCTCTATCAACGACAGTAATTCCAAACTCCTCATCGCCGCCATCCATCTCGTAAACTATCTTTTCAATGTTTCTTGTGTAAATAACGCACTCTTCGGTGTCGCGAACCTTAAAAGCAACATTAGGATGAACATCTTCGCAAGTTTTCAAAAGTTTAACAATTAATTCTGCGTTTTCTTTAGTAATATATTTAGTTTCCATTGTCTGTCTCCTTAAAAAAATTTACTTTATGATGTATATATAAGCTATATTTAAAATAATGTCAATGGTATTTTTTAGGAATTTTTATTATTTTTTGTGATTTTTTGTATTGACATTTATTTCAATATAAATTATAAATTGCTTATTCATTATTAGTGAGGTGCAAGACAATGGATATTATAACCGATTTAGTTTTACAAAAAATAGAGGCACAGAACCTAAAAATTGTTAATGCTCTGGGTTTCAAAGATGTTCAACAATTCCAAAAAGAAATTAAAACAAAAAACGACTTAAAAGCATATTGCTTGAGTGAGTTTGGCGGCTTTCCGATCTTAAATCACAGACCGGACGGATTTTCTTTGATAATTGAGAATTATTTTGACAAGTCATTAACGGTGTTGGTTCATGAAATATACGCTTAGACCATATCAAAAGAAATTTATTCAAGAGGTGCACTCTCAATTTTGCGCCGGTTCTCGTGCTGTGCTTGGCCAAGGTCCGACCGGTATGGGTAAAACGGTTATTTTTTCTTGCATTTCTGACGGTGCTGTCCGCATAAGCAACCGCGTTTTAATACTCGTCCACCGGCAAGAGCTTATTTGCCAAACATCTGTCGCACTTTCAAGATTTGGCCTTAATCACAACATAGTAGCTCCGGGCAACGTTGTTAAAAACGCAGCAAATTTGCAATACCGGGAGCTTGGCCGACACTTTTACGACAGTTCAGCTCTTTGCACCGTTGGATCTGTTCAAACTATCGGCCGCAAAATCGACCAATTCAAAGGTTTTTATGATTTTATTATAACTGACGAATGCCACCATGCCGTTGCCGGACAGTGGCGACAAATTACCGATGCCAATCCGCAAGCTCGCCTGCTTGGATTAACCGCAACACCGGAAAGATTAGACGGTAAAGGCCTCGGAGTTGAAGCCGGCGGTGTTTACGAAACAATGGTGCTTGGGCCGTCTGTTAAGGAATTAATCCGGGACGGATATTTATCAGCTCCGCGCGTTTATGCTCCGCCAGTTGGATTTGACGACACCGGGTTAAAATCTGTCGCCGGTGACTATGATGTCAAAGAAATGGCTTTGCGCCTGGATAAACCAAAAATTATCGGCAATGCGGTTAAACATTATGCTAAATTGGCCGATGGTATGCCGGCGATCGCTTTTTGCGCCACAGTGGAACACGCGCAGCATACTGCAGAAGAATTTCGCCGGGCCGGTTACAATTTCAAATGCATTGACGGAACGATGGACGATTGCGACCGCCGCGATGCTATCGAGGGCCTTGGCAACGGAAAATATCAAGGCCTTACATCTTGCGAGATTATTTCCGAGGGAACAGACATACCGGTTGTTGGTTGTGCTATTTTCTTGAGAAAAACAAAGTCACTTGCCAAATATCTACAACAAGCCGGCCGCGTTTTAAGGCCGTATCCTGGCAAGGAATATTCCGTCATTCTTGACCACGTCGGGAATGTCGAGATACATGGCTTTCCGGATGATGACCGCGAGTGGTCATTGCTCGGACGTTCTAAAAAAAGAACCAATGTCAAAGACGATCTTTTTGTCAGAACTTGCCCGAATTGCTACGCAGTCTATAAATCAAGCCTCAAGGCTTGCCCGGTCTGCGGTTGTGAGGAGTGCATAAAGTCAAAACAGGAAGTCGAATACATTGAAGCCGAACTGGTGGAAAGACAGAGGATTATTGAGCGTGAGGAGCGCAAAAAATCAAATGCTTTCACCGATTTAATCGAACTCGGGAAGCGCAGAGGATACAAAAATCCGTATGCCTGGGCATCCCATATTTTTAATGCTAGAAAAAGGAGAAAATAAATGGCAAAAGCCGTTCAAAATGATGAAGAAATGGTTAAAAATGTTAAATCTAAAGTTGCCGAGGATGCAACTCAAGAGATTTTTGACACAGTCATTAACTATGATAATTATTCCGAGATTAGCCACGACATCGCCGCTGCAATCTCTGCAGAATTAAAAGAAAAAACATTTATGACTGACCAGTTGGAATTAACTCAACGTCAAAAAGATGTGCTTGAAGCTGCAATGCCTAAGTTGGTTATGGGTTGCGTTTCGCGTTACCGCGAAAAACTCAACGAAGACGAGCGCACAAAGAAAATCGCTCAGGCTATCGTTACCAATTGCCGCAAAATCATCGATGAGAGCTTCTCATCTGTGGCCAAAGAGATTAACCGCGGTGCAATTATCAACGGAACAGCCGTTTCTGCCAACTCAACAAACGAAAAATACAACAAACTTGAATTTCGTTATTTGGCCGGCGACATCTGCGTGCCGACAAGAGGTTTCTTTGTAGCTACAAACTGCGTTGAAGCAATCGAGAACAGCGTGCAAGTTGAATATCTCGAGAAAAAAAGCAAAAAACAAGTGACAGTTACCAAAGAAAAAACAACCTTTGTTGACTTAAGCAATCCGGAAAACTACGAGGAAGAAACTTCCGAAGAAGACGACGGATACGAAGATTAATTAAACTCGGCCCTGCTGCTCCGGCGGTAGGGCCTTTTTTGCAGAGGATGGACACATGAATAAAAAGGATTACAAAATGCTCGCCGAGCTTCAATTATTCTTTTCTGTGCCGCGAGCTAAAACAGTTATTAACAAGGAACGTCATGACAAACTTAAAAAACTCATCATCAAAGCTCTCAGATACGAAACAAGAAAGCACAATCCAAAAAGAAATACTACTGGAATTTGGAGCGAGACAAGATATGCGCATTTGGCGGCAGAATACCGGTGCTCTCAAGATTGATGACCGTTTTATCCGCTTTGGTGTTCCCGGACAGGCCGATATTACCGGTCTTCTTATACCGTCCGGTCGCCGGTTGGAAATTGAGGTTAAAAAGCTCAAAGGAGCGCAGCGAGAATCGCAAAAGAACTTTGAAAAGATGATCATAAAAAGCGGTGGCGTTTACATAACCGCGCGCTCTGTTGAAGAAGTATACACAAAGTTACACACATACTTATGGGATAAATAAATTTTTTTAACTTGCTTTTAAATCTTATTAAATTATATTTAAAGATGTTAAAATTTATGAAAGGTATTAAAATGATTAAAATAACAATAACAAAAGAGGAGCTGCAAAAGATATACTACGAAAATTCCGTGGCTGATGCTTGCGAAATCCTCAAAGTTTCTGCACCAACATTGCTCAAAGCTGTTAAGGATGCAGGAATCCCGTTAAAAGGTCAAACCGCCATTAAAATAGGTTAAGGGGGATGCCATGGATAAAGAGGGATTTATAATTTATAAATCTTTTTACGAGCCTATTAAAGAGCTTTCGCTTGACCATAAAGGTTTATTGCTTTCCGCCATATTCGAATATCAAATAAATAAAAAGGTTATTGACTTACCTATTGAATGCCGCATGGCTTTTAAGTTTTTCAAAAACCAGTTTGATTTGGACGAGAAAAAATATACTAAAATCTGCGAAAAGCGTGCAGAGGCCGGCCGTAAGAGTGCTGAACGCAAGCTTAAAGAAATGTTAACAAATGCTGACAAATGTCAACAAAAGCAACAAATGTTAACAAAAGCGACAGATAAAGATAAAGATAAAGATAAAGAAAAGGAAAAGGATAAAGATAAAGATAAAGAAAAGGATAAAGATTTAAATACTGATAACTTAAATAATAATAATTTAAATAATATAACTGATATTAAAAATTCAGTTTCAAAAAAATTAAATGAAAGTGAAGTTGTTCAGTGTTCAGTTGATTTTGGAAAACAAATACTAATCGGAGAGAATTTCAAAATCAATTTTGAGGACGAACTTTTCTTTCCGTACCGTCTCGCAAGCTCTTTTCTTGCTAAATCTGTTGAAGATTGGATTATTAAAAATAAATTAGGTTGTAGAGTGGATAAAAATTTTATTTGTAAACAAATTGTTAATTTTGCCAAAAAACAAGGCAAATACAACGAGTTACTAGGAACAGATAAACTTTGATTAACCGTAATCTAACCGAATAAGGAGGTAAAAATGGTAAAAAAACAAACACAAATGACAAAAAAAGTTATTGAAGCTGCGCACAAAAGCGATGTTGTTGCGCTCAAAGGATACGATCCGGACATTGGCGTTTTTTATGTTTTACACAAGGTCGTAAACGGAAAAGATGTGTTCACGATAGACAACGACCGCGGCCCGTTGCTTTATGCTTACCAAAAAGGCCTGCACTATGAGCAAAAAGCTCTTAACTGGGCAGCCGGTCAATATGGGAATGCCGGCGATGACTAATTTAACAGAACAATGGAAAAAGGGCAAGCTTGATCATGGGTGGTATTATATAAAATATCGTGGAGCTTACAAAACAGACCAGTGGCAAGGCTACTATTGGGAAAATAGTTGGAATGAAAATGTTGAAGAAGTCATAGCACCTGTTCCAAGTTATGATGATTGGGTATATCTCCACAAAGCAAGAAATGACGCTCACGAGATTGTTGAGAGCTTAACACAAGAAAACCAACAGCTCAAAGAGTTGCTTAGAGAGTGTAAAACTCCTATCGACCTGTTAATCAAGATGAACATTGACGGCATTAATGGATATAAGCTTTTAGATTTATTAACCAAAATAGACAACGCAATAGGAGAAAAGAAGTGAGTTTTTTATTTGGTGGTTTATTTATGTTGTTTGGTTTGTACTTAACAGGACATTTGAAATAGAGGAGCAATCAGATGAGTAAAGAAAAGCCAGAAGTCGGAGATGTGTGGGAAATTAACGGACGTAAAATACGCTTAGAACAAGTCGGTGAAAAATATAACAAAGAATATGTTTACCATATTAGCGAAACATCTGAGGGACTTAAAGGGTATAGTATTTATACTGTTAGTTTCATTGAAGCTGACGGAAAATATCTCGGTAAATCCAAAGTAAGCATAAAGGAGTTGTTTGATGTGGCAGAAGATTAAATGTTGGTTAGGTTGGCACGAGTATACCAAAGTAGGGATATGCCATGCTCCTAATGGTTACGATTGCACAGGGATAAAATGTAGCGATTGTGATTACTGTTTAGTTTGTAAGCATTGTGGAAAGGTAAAGAAATAATTAAGGATTGCCTTTATAATTATTTTATAATATAATGCTTTTGTTTTTAATGAAAGGTTAAAAAATGATAAACAAAACTATAAAAGCTGTCGGCAACCCGGCAAGAGCATGTATAATCGACTTGCTTCATGGCGGCCAAGAGTTGAGCGTTACCGAGTTGGAAGAACAAATCGGACTTAGCCAGTCTGCATTAAGTCAGCACTTGGCTATTTTGCGCGAGGTCGAACTCGTCAAGACCAGGAGAGAAAAGCAAACGATATTTTACAGGATAAACGAAGATTGCGAAATGGAAGTTGACAACTTCATCATCTCTTTGCTTGCTTTGGCATCTCAAAAAGGTTCTTACTTTTGGGATAAACAAACCCAAACTTACGCACAGGATAAATAAATGTCAAAATATGCAGTCAAGGACTTAATTGCCGAGGTCGAATACGAATTGAGCCAACGCGCCACCGTTTATAAAAGGTTAATTGAAAATAAACGCATGAAAAGAGAAACGGCCGAAGACCACTACCGCAAAATGCAAGCTGTAAAACTCGTCCTTGAACAGTATGGCCAATGTTACGAAAGCATAGAGTTTAACAAAAAGCCGGTTGACAAGTAAAACTCCGGTGCTAAATTTAAATCGTTGTGATGTAAAGTTCTAAAAACCGGAAGAGAGGGCAGGGAATAATCCTTGCCTTTTCTTTTTTGCCGATATACCATTTAACCGGAGGCGGTAATGGATAACGATTTAAAAATATACACTGATGCAAGCTTCGACGAGAAAAGAGGTGTCGCCGGCATTGGAATTTTAATTAAAAAAGGTCAAAAAGAACGCATTTATTCAGGATATATCAAAGCTCGGACGGTTAACGATGCCGAGCTTTTTGCTATCCATTTGGCCAGTATTATGTCCGAGGGAAAAGGTATAATATACACCGACAGTCAAACTGCTATTTCATACATCAAGCGCGAAATAAAAGACAAGCCACGCACAAGAGAGCAGTATTTTAACCACATGCAATGCGAGTATTGGGCGGCTCAAATCCGTAGGCGCGGTGTAAATGTTGAAAAAATCAAGGCCCACGAGCACAAATTCCAAACGCACAGCATTGGAAACAGAATCGCCGACCTTTTGGCCATGCGCGGCCGAGCTTCCTTTTATGAGAAATAATCTGCCTAATTTATGCGTATAACTCGCGTATAAAAATTTTTTACTTTGCTAACATTTCCTCAATCGGAGGTTATTACCATGGAAATTTGGCAAGTTAAAAATATCAAAGTTAAAGATTTAATCCCTAACGCAAAAAACCCACGCAAGATATCAAAAGCGAAATTAGAAGAGCTTAAAAGTAAAATTGAGCGTTTAGGCTTTCACAATCCGGTAAAGGTTGACGAGGAAATGAACCTCCTCGGAGGTAATCAGCGCGTTAAGGCTCTTTTGCAAATGGGCGCAGGCGAGCTTGAAATACCGGTTATGATACCTAACCGGCCACTAACCAAAAAAGAAAAAGACGAAATTATCATCACTGACAACATTTCTGACGGTGAGTGGGACTTTGATATTCTCAAAGAGGAATGGGACACAAAAGAATTAAAAGACTGGGGTTTGGAGTGGGATTTTGACGATACGGAAGACGAAGAAGTAGAAATTATTGAAGACGAAATCCCGGAAGAAGTTAAAACAAGGTGTAATCCGGGCGAAATTTGGCAACTCGGAGAACATCGTTTGCTTTGCGGCGATACAACACTCAAAGAAAACGTGCAAACTCTTATGAATGGCGAAATTGCCAACATGATTTTCACTGATCCACCGTATAATGTCAATTACGGGTGCAATCTCAAAGACAAAATACGAAATAAAGACCGCACCATTATGAACGACAACCTCGGCGATGGTTTTAAGCAATTTTTAACCGATAGCTTAACAAACTTGCTTGAGTATTCAGATGGCGCAGCTTATGTGTGCATGAGTTCATCGGAGCTCCATACTCTTTACAACGCGTTCATCGATGCCAGCGGTAAATGGTCGACTTTCATTATTTGGGCAAAAAACACATTCACTCTCGGCCGGTCTGACTATCAAAGACAATTTGAGCCAATACTCTACGGATGGAAAGCAAAAGGTAAACACTACTGGTGCGGCGATCGTGACCAATCGGATGTTTGGGAATATAACAAACCGCTCAAAAACGACTTACATCCTACAATGCCGCCGGTTGAGTTAGTCGCAAAAGCTGTTCAAAATAGCTCAAAGCCTGGCGATATTGTTATCGATGGGTTCGGCGGTTCGGGAACGACACTTATCGCTTGCGAGCAACTCGGCCGAAAATGCCGCATGATTGAATTAGACACTCACTACTGCGATGTTATATTGCAAAGGTGGGAAAATCTGACAGGACAAAAGGCAAAAAAACTCTAATCTTGATAAATTTCTAATTGATGTTATAGTTTAATTAACTACAACATCTTTTTAGTGAAAAAATGGCACGAGGTTCGGGATTAAGAAAAACAAGCGACATGACACCGGAGGAGCTCCGGGAATTTAGTCGCAAAGGAGGCAAAGCGAGCGTCATTGCGAAGAAAAAACAAAAGACGTTACGCGAGTTTGCTCATCTTGTGCTTGCTCAAAGGCCAAGAAAGTCGTTAAAAAAATTCTTAAAGGATAATCTTCCGGATGTCGATCCGGATGATTTGACATATAAGGCGGCGATGGTCTTTGGTATGGTAAAATCCGCCATCGATGGAAACACAAAAGCATTCAAGATAATTCAACAGACCATTGGCGAAGAACCAAAGAGCGACAGTAGGGCCGAGGATAAACTTGACGAGTATTTTGAAAAGTTAGAGGGAGCTTTCAAAGATGACAAATCTCGATAAGTTATACACAAAGAAACAACAATCGGTCTTGCGGTATTATTACAATAACGATTTTTCAATCTTAATCCTGCATGGCGCAAAGCGTGCCGGAAAAACCGTCCTTGATATTGACCTGTTTATCTCGGAATTAAGGCGCATTCGCAAAATCGCCGATGAACAAAATGTTATCTGTCCGCAGTATATCCTGGCCGGAGCTTCTTTGGGTTCTGTTCGAAGAAACATCATCAACGAACTTGAAAACCGGTATGGTCTGACAATAAAACTCAACATCGAGAACGCGTTTTTTCTCTTTGGAGTTAAAGTTTGCTGTTTTGGCCACGACGATATTGGTTGTTTGGGTGTTATTCGTGGTATGACCGCCTGGGGAGCTTTCGTTAACGAGGGAACGATGGCCAACAGAGAGGTTTTTGACGAAATCGTCTCTCGTTGCTCTGCCGGTGAAGCAAAGGTCCTCGTTGATACGAACCCGGGCGATCCACTCCACTGGCTAAAGGTTGATTATGTTGACAAGGCCGACAATAAAACAATCGCGGAGTTTAGCTTTCAACTTGAAGACAACACCTTTTTAACGCAGCGATACATTGAAAACATTAAAACAACAACTCCGTCCGGGGTTTTTTATGATAGAAACATTAAAGGACGGTGGGTTACTCCCGAGGGTGTTGTTTATGTCGACTATGACCACAACAAGCATGTTATCAACAGCCTCGATAGATTTAATTTTGTAAAATATGTGGCCGGTGTTGACTGGGGTTATGAACACAACGGTGTAATTGTTTTGTTTGGAGTGACGGACAAAGGCGAATTTGTTTTGATTAAGGAAATAGCAAGACAACATCAAGATGTTGATAGTTTTTGGTTACCAAAAGCACTCAAAATCAAAGAGCTTTTTGGCAATATAAAGTTCTATTGCGACAGCGCAAGACCGGAGTATGTTGAGAAGTTCATAAATGCCGGACTTAATGCCTGCAATGCCAACAAATCAGTGCTCGAGGGGATAACCGATGTCGCCACATTGATTAAAACCGGGAAATTTTTTGTTTATAGCAAAGGTATTGCAAATTTTGAAAAAGAAATTTATTCTTATGTATGGGCGGACGGCAAAGATGAACCGGTCAAAAAAAATGATGATACAATGGACGGTGTGCGCTACGCCATTCATTCGGAATTGTCCGATTTTGACAAAGCAATAGCAATTGAGGGTATTGAAGCATGACGAAAATTGTAACAGATTATACTGATATTACTGAAAAGAACATATCTGACTGGATATCAAACTTTTTAAGCAACCATCGAGGAAGATTGGTTAAACTTGGCGAATATTATGATGGCAAAAACGCCATAATTAAGAAAAAGGTCGTCAAAAACCGTCCTAATTACTCAATTAACGTCAATTTGGCCAAATACATAACGGATGTTCACACCGGATATTTTGCCGGTCAAGCCATAGCATACGATTATGCGGACGATGAAAAAGGCAAAAAGCTCAAAGATGTCCTTGAGCCAATTTTCACGAATAACTACGAAGATGAAGAAAACTTTAAACTTGCTTCTGATGCAAGTTGCTATGGTGCTGCTTATGAAATTGTTATGGTTACAGACGACAGCAAAAAGAAGATGTCCGAAAGATTAAAGTTTGCTAAACTTGACAGCGAAACAACATTTATGGTTGTTGATAATACACCTCTCCAAACCCCGGTCTGCGCAATTTACATGTATGAAAAACAAGTGAGCCAATTGACAAAAACAACCGAGTGGTGGGGATATGTTTACTCAAAAGACGAAATCAAACAATTCAAATGGGACGGCTCATCTGCAAAAATAACAGAAACCGTTAATCATTTATTTAAGGACATACCGGTAATTGAGTTCTCAAACGGAACTGACCAAAAAGGCGACTACGAACCAATAACCGATTTGCTCGATGCAATAAGCCTGGCCACATCAAACAATACTGACGATTTGCAAAGTATCGCCAACGCGATTTTGGCCATGTATGGCGCATCCGGAACAGATGAAGCAACAATTAATGCCATAAATCAATCAAAGGTTGCGAAGTTGCCGGTTGGCTCAAAAATGGAATATGTTATTAAAAACCTCAATGTTGACGGTATAAAATACCACATCGACACAATTTTGAAGTTGATTTATCAAATCTCGCAAACTCCGGACTTATCGAGCGATGATTTTGGCGGAAATCAATCCGGTGTTGCTATGGAGTTCAAACTTTGGGGACTTGAGCAGGCACGCACTCAAAAAGTCCGCAACTTCCAAAAGGCTCTGATAAAACGCATCAATTTAATTCTTAACATGATGAATTTAAGCAACGGCACAGACTACGACTTGATGCAGGCCATTAATATCGTCTTTTATAAGAACCTGCCGAAGTCTGAAAACGATTTATACGATATGGTTTCAAAATTGAGCGGCATTGTTTCTGATAAGACTTTGCTTTCTCAATTGCCATTTATTAAAAACGTTGATGACGAAATGAAACAAAAGCAAGAAGAAGAAAGCGAAAAGGCTAAACAGTTTATGGAAAACTACGACGGCCTTGGTGAAACAAACGAGCCTAAAGAATGAACTACTGGGAAAGAAGAGCAATCGAAAATAGAGAAATGACGGACTTAATTGAAAGCAACTCAATGGTCCGTCTTAATCTATTGCTCAAAAAAGCACTCAAAGAGATAAGCGAAGAAATTGACGAGTTTAACCTTGCCTATGCTGATGAGTTTTTAACCGTAAAAGAAAAACAAGAACTTATGCGCCAGTTAAAAAAAGCGGCAAGTTATGAACAGCGCGATAAAATTCTTCAACAGTTATACACAGAGAAAGCAAAACTTTACAAACTCAATCGTCTTGAGGGTTTGCAAATCAGCCTGCAGATTAGGCTTTCCGAGCTTACATCATCGAGTGAAAAAGAAATCGCCACCACTTTGAGCAAGGTTGGAGCTTCGGCATATAAATTCGCATCTGAAACATTTACAAAGCGGTATGCTATTGATTTGTCAAGTATTTCAAAGGCCACTATTAAAACCTTGGCCGACCAAACCTGGGTTGGTAAAACAAACTGGTCTGCGCGTATTTGGAAAGACCGAAACAAGCTCGGCAAAGTTCTCGATAAAACTTTGACAAGCGGAATTGCAAAAGGTCTTCCGCTTGATGTAATGGCCCGGGATATCCGCGACCGTTTTCAAACAAATACATATAACGCAATGCGCCTTGTCCGGACGGAAACAACGCATGTTCACGAACAGGCGATTTTTAGAATTTACAAAGAAACAAACACAAAATATTTCAAGTTTGCAGCGACAATAGACAGTTCGACATCTAAAATATGCCGGGAACATAACAATAAAACATACCGCGTTGAAGATGCGAAAGTGGGTGTCAACGTTCCTCCGATGCATCCAAATTGCCGCTCTACGACCTATCCGGTAGCAAACACAAAATATCTTTATGAAAAATACGGTTTGACAAAAGATTAAATTTGGTTAATGATTTAATCAGCCGACGGGCGTAAACGGAAACAAAAGGAGTTAAAAATGTCTGAAAATGCAAATGCCAATGAACAGGGTGCTGCAGATCCTAACAAAGGCGAAGTAACATTTACTGCAGAACAGCAAGCCAAAATTGATGAAATCATCAACAAACGCTTAGGCGATGCCAGTAAAAAGCACGCCGATGAAATCGAAGCCTTAAAAACTAAGTATTCCAACGATTTGGAAGAACAGAAGAAAACGGCCAAGATGAAAGAGGAAGAAAAAGCCAAATACGAAAACGAAAAGGCTTTGAAAGAACTTGAAGCTTTGCGCGAAGAAAAGAAATTGCGTGAACACCAAGACCAAATCAATGCTATTTTTGCCGAAAGCGGCTTAAATCCTAAAATATCGGCAAAACTTTTTTATAATCTCGAGGCCGACAAAGCCAAAGAGGAAATCGCAAACTTCAAAAAAACCTTTGAAGATGCTGTTTTGGAGGAAGTTAACAAACGCATTAACTCACATACTCCAAAAGGTAACGATAATGGTAATAACTCAATGGCAGATGCCGCAATGCGCAAAGCAATGGGACTGCCTATTAAATAGGGAAAAAAACTATGGCAAATAAAATCACTCTTGTAGAAAAAATGTTGCCGCTGATTGATGAGGTTTACAAAGCCGAGGCAAAATCTACAATATTGGAAGCTCCTGCCGAGTTCGTTCAACAGACTAGCGATGCAAACGTTGTTAAAATCGCTAAATTGGACATGGTAGGCTTGGGCGACTACAACAAACAAACAGGATTTCCTGAGGGAGATATTACTCTCGATTGGGAAACTCACACATTTACCAACGACCGCGGTCGTCGTTTCTCTGTTGACCGTATGGACAACGAAGAAAGCTTTAATCTTATCGCCGCTCGTGCCGTTGGCGAATATTTGCGCCGTTATGTTGTGCCTGAAATCGATGCATATCGTTTTAGCAAAATCGCATCTGCTGATGGTGTTGTAAATGTTAGCGGTGCTTTAGACGGTTCTTCTGTTAAAAAGGCTATAGATACAGCTATTGTTAACTTGGAAGAAAAAGAAATCGATTCTGCTCGCTTGGCATTGTTCGTTACTCCAACTGTTGCTCAGTTGTTGTCTGACAATATCACTCGTAGCACTTCAAACGGTGAAAGATCTATTGAAAACCGCATTGAAACATATAACGGTATTCAAATTGTTCGCGTTCCGCAAACTCGTTTGATTAAAGGTATTACATTAAACCCTGGCGCTACATCTACTGCCGGTGGTTATGCAAAAACCGATGGTTCAGGTCTTGATATCAACTTTATCTTGATGGATAAAGGCGCTGCTTACAACGTTTCTAAATTGGCTGTTGCTAAGCTCATCACTCCTGACGAAAACCAAAACAAAGACGCATATCAATTTGACTTCCGTCTTTACCACGATACTTTCGTTTTGGCTAACAAAGCTCAAGGTATCTACGTTCACACTAAACCCTCTGCGTAGTGAGGTGTAGCCATGTGGATGTATAAAGACGGTATTACTCGTTTTATTCCTGAAAAAAACGTTCCGGAATATAAAAACATGGGTTACAAACCGGTAGAAGTCAAAGAGCCTAAATTGACCGAAGAAAAAAAGCCTGAAAAAAAGGCCGAAAAAGAAAACGGATCAAAAGCTCAAGATAATGCCGATAAATTATAATTGACATTTTCTGTTTGATTACTTAAACTTTTAATGTCTATTGTCTGCAAGGGAAGTTGGTTTAGCGAAAGCGGCCAACTTTTCTATTGCAAAAATTATTTTTTTGTGTATAAAATATATTCACAATAGTTCTTTATCATAGTCACCTCCTTGGTAAACAAAAGGACCTCGTTTTTTAACGGGGTCTTTTTTGTTGTTTATTTTTTTTATTTTGTTATTCTATTTTTGAAAGGAGAAAATCATGACAAAAGAAATTACTGCCGAACAAAGAAAAAAGATTTATGAATATACGGCTTTGTTTGCCGGTCAAGAGCTTGACGTAAAATCAAATCTTATCATTGATACTGTCATTGACGAGGTTTTGGCATACTGCAATCGTGACGATATGCCGGTCGCATTGGAGCGCATAACAGCTAAAATCGCCGCCAACGCAATATTGGCCGATGATGGTTTTTCAACAAATGCCGGTATGAGCGACAAAAAGTTAACCTCGTATAAAGAGGGCGATGCCTCTTGGACTTGGTCTTACTCTGCCGCTGACAATGCTTTCAACGAAGCCAACTTGCTTGAAAACTTTCGCAAAATAAGGAGCATTGGAGAAGATGACGAGAATATCCTGGATTGATAAGGCCACCGTTAAGCGGCAAATGACGGTCAAGGGAAGCCATTTTGAAAAAAACGGTCAATATAACGTCTATGAGAACATCCCTTGTCATTTGAGCGAAAACAGCCTTACTGGCGCGCACGAAAACCGAAAGGTTAAAAGCGTGGACTATGATTTTAAGTTGTTTTGCTCCCCGGAATACAAAATCGAGTTAAACGATGTTATTGAAGTGACTACTGCCGGCGGTCAAAACTTCAAAGTCTATGCCGGAAGAAGTCGAGTTTATGAGAAAACTTGTCAAACAAAGTGTTATTTTACACCGGTTGCGATTGAGGTTGCTTAATGTTTGAAAATATGCGCAGAAAATATGAGGAAAGAGCCGAGCAGGTCGCCGAGGCATTTGAGGATATCGGAGACGAAGCCGGCAAAATCTTTATGCAAGAGGCGGTTAAAAGAACCAACCGGAAGAAACTTGTTAAAACCGGTAACTATCGCCGCTCTTGGCGCGCAGAAACAAAAAAAGCCGGCAAAGACACCGTTGTTGAGTGCATTAACGAGGCCGAATACGCAAGCCACCTTGAATATGGCCACCGCATTGTTACATCATCCGGTGTTGATACCGGAAGAAAAACACAGGCTTACCTCGTTGGCCATGACAGTGTTAAAACGACTTTGAAAAAAATTAAACCCGTTGTTAGCGATATTATAGGAGGTATTTTAGAGAAATGAACCAACAAGAAGAATTAGCAAATGCGCTGCAAGAGGCTCTCTCGCCTTTGCTTTTTGATGGCCAAGAAATACATTATTACTTTGGCCGGGTTAATAGTGTTGAATATCCATTTATCAACATCTATTTTTCAAATTTTAGAGCCGATATAATGGAAGCCGCTCGATATAAAGACATTAACGCGACTTGCGTTGTTGAGTTTGCTTACGCATCCACTACCGAAGATGACAAGTTGTATGAATTCATGGAAAAAATGGAAAACAAATTGCTTCCCGGATTTCAATACACAAGGCGCGAACATAAGTGTTTTATCAAAACCGATAGTTTTGAAAGCAATATCGTTGATGGCTTTGGTCAACTGGTGTTTGACTTGAATTATCAAATTGACACCGAAGTAAAAATAGATAATGATAATCTTGACAAGATGGAAACTCTTGCCCTTGATTTAACTAAATCGGAGAAATAAAATGGCACAAAATCAACCTACTTTTATTATTGAATTCATAAGAAAGGCTGTAACTGCTATCAACCGCTCCGCTCAAGGAATTGTTGCTCTCGTTCTCGAAGACGACACATTGACCGATAACGTTAGTGTGTTTAACAATTTTAGCGAAGTAGATAGCACTAAAGTTTCGGCAAAAACTCATTTGCTTTTGGATTTGACTTTCCGCGGTAAACCTCGCAAGGTCATTTTGATTAAAAAGCAAGCGCAAATTAACGACACCGTTGCTTTGCTTAAGAAGAACAGATTTAACTACGTTGCTATGCCGGCCGCACAAGAAGCCGATCATACAGCTTTGAAAAGTTATCTTGAAGAAGTTCGTTCTAAACTCAAAGGCTTCGGTAAAGCTGTTTTGTATAACGCATCAAACCCGGACACACAAGCTATTATTAACTTTGCAGAATTTGACAATGCAAAGATTTCATACAATGGCGTGGCCACCGAAATTACCGGTGCAGAATATACATGCCGCATTGCCGGTATTTTGGCAGGTTTAAGCGACACTCAATCAGCCACTTATTTTGAGTTGGCCGAAATTGTTGATATGGACCTTGTGGCCGATGCCGATGCATCCGCTGCCGCCGGTAAGTTGGTTGTTTTGTTTGAAGACAACAAATACAAGCTCGGTCGCGCTATTAACTCTTTGGTAACACTTGGCACAAATGTTTCTGCAGATTTTCAAAAAATTCGCATTGTTTCAACTTTGGACCTTATCAAAGAAGATATTGTTACCACATACCGCAACAGCTATGTTGGAAAATATGTTAACGATTACGCAAACAAAGTTCGTTTTTGCGGCGCAATCAACACATATCTTAAAAAATTAACACCGTTATTGCTTGATGAGAATATGACAAACGAGGTCAAAGTTTCTTATGAAAAGAACAAATTGTATCTCGAGGGCATGGGCATCAGCACCGCAGAAATGTCTTATGAAGAAGTTTTGCAATACAATACCGGTGCTTATGTTGGTCTTGACGGCACAGTTGCACCAACTGATGTCATGGAAGACCTTGACTTGTTAATTAACTTGTTTGAGGGAGAATAAACATGGATAAACCTGCAACTCAAGTTCTTTGTGGCACATGGGGACGTGTTTGGTTTGACGGTATTGAAGTTGGCAATGTTACCAACATAACCGCATCAATCACAAACAACTACGAAGACGTTCCGGTTGGTTCTGATGTCGATCGCAAATTGGTTTCTCAAACCGGCGAGGGAACATTAACATTTAACCAAACCGACAATTTAACCTCTAAATTGGCCAAAGCATACCAAGGCGGAAAAGATCCTCGTTTCGTTATCGAAACAAACTTAAAAGATCCATCTGCTTTGAATGGTCAGCAAGAGGGTTATACCATCAACAACATCAGTCTTGACAGCGTTCCTTTCTTAGGAATGGAAAAAGGCGCGTTGATAAGCAAAGAGATTTCTTTCCGCTTTACACCGTCTGACTTAGTTGTTAACGACGAAATCTTTCCGGAGGAATAGGCAATGGATCAGAGCAGACTTGAAAAGTATCTTAAAGTAATCGAGGCAAATAAAAAAGAGGAAGAAACTCAAGAAAGGAGTGTTTATTTGCCGGACTTGAAAGAGAACTTTACATTTCGCACATTAACTCGTGCGGAAAAGAGACGTTTGAATTTTGGCTTAAAATTTGAAATGAAGTGTATGGCGGATGTTTTCAACAATCAGGTGGTCAAACAAACCATTTATGAGTGTTGCGGACTTGCACCGTTGGCCACAAAAGCCAAAGAGCAAAAGCTGATCTCGAATTATTATCAAATTTTAGATACTTTGTTTAGCTCGGATGATCTGATTGTCCTTTGGGCCGCTATTGTTCAAGAAAACAAAATCGGCGAAGCTCAGGAAGTTGCAGAAGAGGTAGACGACTTAAAAAACTGATAAAAAAGGACACCGAGCTTTTTTTGGTGTCCTATTATCTCGAGAAAGGTTTCAAGCCTGACGAGATATTAAACCTAAGCCCAAGCGAGAAAGCATTTTATTTGGCGAGTGCGGACTTTTGGGCGGATGCTAAAAAGGGGAGCGAAAAATAATGGCAACTTTTAAGGATATAATTATACTTCAAGACGGTGTTTCGGCATCGCTTGAAGATATTTTGAAAAGAACCCAAAAAGTTAATAGCGCAACAGAAAGTCTGCAAAAACGCATGACTAACCTTGGTAATAAGATGAAAGACATAGGAAAGTCTTTGTCTTTGCGTATTACAGCTCCCCTTGTTGCTGCAGGAACTGCGGCGGTTAAATTTGCTTCCGACATGACCGAAACATTAGGTAAAACAGAGGTCACATTTGGCGAGGAAGCAGAGGCGGTCAAAAGATGGTCGCGAACTTCAATTACACAAATGGGGTTAGCTTCTCAATCCGCTCTTGATAGCGCGGCTTTGTTTGGCGATATGGCCACCGGTATGGGAATGAGCCGAAAAGAGGCGGCCAAAATGGCAATGGAGTTAACCCAATTAGGTGCAGACCTTGCATCATTTAAGAACATAAGTAACGATGTCGCAAAAACGGCATTAAAATCAATATTCACTGGTGAGACTGAAAGCCTTAAAAATCTCGGTGTTGTAATGACCGAGGTTAACTTGCAGGAGTTTGCACGCTCCCAGGGCATTAGAAAAAGCATAAGTCGCATGAAAGAGCAAGAAAAAATCATGCTCCGTTATCGTTATGTTTTGGCGAGAACAACTAATGCCCAGGGCGATTTTGCACGCACTAACATGAACACAGCCAACCAAATGAGGATGCTTACAGAAAACCTTAAGCAGATTGGCAACCAGTTAGGGCAAATTTTAATCCCTTATGTAACAAAGGCCTTACAAATCATTAACTCTTGGCTTGTGAAATTCCAACAGTTAGACAAAGGAACTCAAAGAATTATCGTTGTTATTGGCTTGTTTGTAGCGGCAATTCCACCGTTAATTATTGCTTTAGGTTCTGTTGTTACCGCCATGACGGCGATTTCCGCACATCCTTTGGTATTTACGATAATGGCAATTGTGACCGGATTTGTAATGCTTTATAAATGGGCCAAAATGATAGGCGAGGCATTTGGCCGAATTGTTGCATACTGGGATAGAATATCAAACGCACGCGGCGTTACCGGTAAGATTGGCGCTTTTTGGAACGCAATGACCGGAAACACCGAGGCACTTCCACAACAACAAAACAGACAAGTTAGAAATATCACATCGGCGCAATATACACCGATACCGCAAACGACAAACAATTCAATGACAAATACTTTCAATGTTTCTGGAACGGTCCGCGAGGAAGCCGACATTGACAGAATCGGTCAGACAATTGTTAAAAAACTCACTCTTGCCTCAAATAATATGGGCAATTATACTCCAATTAAATAGGTGGTAAAATGGCAAAAAGACTTCAAATACAATTTTACAATCAAAGCTCCGGCGAAAGTTTGAGCTTGCCGATAAACCCTGCAAATGTTTCTTTGCCGACAGATATTAACACTCAAAGCTATAACATCATTGATTATGGCGAAATTGTCAGACTTGGCGGAAGAAACTGCAAGCGCGCTCTCTTTTCAAACCTGTTTCCATCGGATAACAGCTTTTTGAATTTACTGCCGACTTTCTTTTCAAACATATTGAGCGACATTTTCTCGATTGCGTTTTCACAAAAGGACACAATTGATAAGCTCAACAGATGGACGACCAACAAAGACAAAATCCGCGTTATTGTTTCGGATTATTACAACGAGTTGATGCAGATTGTCCGCTTTGAGCCTACAATAGCAGAAAACAACGAAACTGTGCATTACACACTTGAGTTTATTGAATATCGCGATCCGGAACAGGAATTATTCTCAAATATCGGCAAAGGCATATTGTCAAACGGACTTTTGCAAAGAACTGTATTAAGAGCCATACCAAACAGCACCTACGCGCGCGCTGCAGACGACCTTTACTCAATTTCAAAGAGATTTACCGGCTCGGGTGGCAATTGGCGTTCCTTGGCCAAAAATAACGGTATTTTAGATGGCACAGCTTCAATCGTTGGTAAGGAGATCAACCTGAAATGGTAAAAATACTCTGCAATCTGACCGAAATTGTCACAAAAACAAATATAAACTGGTCCGGCGACTACAAACAAGCCGCCAGGACTTTAACCTTTGATTATTTGGCGGTTGAAAAATCATGTCATGCCGGTGACAAAGTAACTCTTTTTGACGATGACGGTTCTATTTTGTTTGTTGGCCAGGTTTATAACTGCGACTACAACTCAACAGCCAGGACATTTTCTGTCGTTTGTTACGACCTTTTGAATAATTTATTACGCAGCAAGGCGGTCGGAAGATTTGAGGGAACTGCCGGAATGATATGTTCTCGCATTTGCTCACAATTTAACTTGATTAGCACAATATCGGCCGGCTTGGGATTACAAGAAATAATCACGACCGGCGATTACACTTATTACGATGTTATGGCCAAAGCCATTAAAAAGGCTATCGGAACGGATGAAGTCTTTAATATCCGCGTAAAAAATGGTGTAAATGTCGTTTTGGATAGACCGGGCGGAGCTCCGGTTCACAACTTAAGCAACTTCACGAACATTGGCGAGAGTGCATTTGGCGAAAGCATAGAAAAAATGGTTAACCGCATTGTTGTTAGTGATGTTGACGGCGAAGTTGTTGAAACAAGGCAAAATGCACTTGATATTGCCAGGTATGGATTATTTCAAGAGGTGGAAAGAGAAAAAGACACCGAAGAAGACGACCTTAACGAAAAAGAACTGCATGGTATTGATTACACCGCAGAATTGCGCAATTGCATAGGCAATACAAAATGCATCACCGGAAATACGGTTGCAGTTACAGAACCTCGGAGCGGTTTTGTTGGTAATTTCTTTATTATAACCGACAGCCACACCTGGGAAGATGGCAAACATATTATGAATTTGGGGTTACAATATGAAGCAAGGTGATCAATGGGCATCGGCTTTGGCCGAAATGATTAAACGCATAAACAGCGAAAATAAAGAAGCGCATGTTCGATTGGCGACCGTTACAAACTTAAAACCGTTTACAATTGTTTATAATGGCGTTCCTTTTAGTGTTGATAAAGACATCATCTTTGTAAATGGTTTAATGCTTGACGAAAACATCAATCTTCCGGTTGATGATGCAATGGCCGGTATTCAGAACCTAAAAGGATTTAATCCACAACCTTGGATTTCGTTAAACACTCCGCACGCCGATTATCAAGCCACAATCAGCGGAACGATACCGGACTTCATAAAAGAGTTTTACAATTATTTCAAAGCATGGCACAATCGTTATATATTGCATGTCGGCGATATTGTTGCGGTGCAAAAAATCGGTAAAAATAAATTTATCGTTTTACAAAAAGTTCAACAAGCAAAATTTGAGGTAGAGCAACAATGACAGATTTCCCTTTTATACCTGATGATTTGACGGAACAGGTAATTCCCGAAGTTAGCGAGGACTTGCCTGTTTTCAAAGAATATGCTTTTGATTTTGAAAAAAGAGAACTGCTGTTGAAAAACGGCCGTCCTTATTTGGTTGAGAAAAACGAAGCTCTCAAGGTTTGGATTTGGAAAGCTCTCAACCCACACACAGAGCGTTTTGCTTATAACGCATATAGCCAAAACTATGGCAACGAAATCAATACTTTATTGGCTCGTTACACCGAAAACGAAGTCAAAAGAAGTGAGCTAAAACGCATAATATCAGAGGCTTTGCTTGTTAATCCTTACATCAAAGAATGTAACAATTTTGTTTTTGAGCAAAGCGGAAGTCGCACAAGCATTAATTTTGATGCGATAACCATCTACGGAAAAACCACTAACGAATTGGAGATTGCATAAATGAGCCAGGAAGATATCTTAAAAAGTATGAACAGCCGGTTGACTTTGCCGGAAAACCAAACAGAGGGGACATTTGGCCAAGATATACTTGGCTCTGTTGCTTATGAGTTGGACAACACCATTGAATTGAAAGTTAACACTTTGTTAGACCGCGCTTTTGCCTTGACCGCATACGGCGATGATTTAGATAGAGTGGGCGAAGACAATGATGTTTATCGCAAATTAGAACAGCCGGCAAAGGTTCTCGTTACGATTACCGGAACACCGGGAATTGCGGTTGAAACAAATGTTCAGATTGAATATGCGGACTTGATTTTCAAGAGTATTCAAAACGCAATTATACCGGAAAGCGGAAGTGTTGACGTGTTGTTTGAGTGTAAAACCGGCGGCATTGTTGGTAATATTCCGCAAGGTGTAGAGTTTGTTTTTGTCAGTCCGGTTTACGGATTAAACTCCGCTGTTTCAAAAGAAGCCGGTTATGACGGTGTTGATCGTGAAGACGACGATTCATATAGACCGCGCATTTTGGCAAAAATCAGAAGTGAGGGAAGCTCCGGCAATGCTGCGCATTATAAAGAGTGGGCCGAAGAAATACCCGGTGTTGACAAGGCTTTAGTCGTTCCATTGGAATTTGGCAACGGCACTGTTGGTATTCACATATCCACACCGACAAAACAAAATCCATCTGACGAGCTTTTGCAAAAAGTAACGGACAATATTTTAGCTAAAAAGCCGATCGGCTCAACACCGACCGTTATGAGCGTTGAATACATTGATATTAATATTGTGGCCACATTAAACATAAGCTCGGAAAGTTCTGCACAGGCTGTAAAAACGCAGTTTGAAGAAAAGCTCGATGCTTATCTTGATACAACAACGGACACCGTCTCTTATTTGAGAATGTCCGATTTGCTGTTTGATTGCACAGGGGTTAATGATGTTTTGAGCTACACCATGAACGGAAGTAATCAATCAATCAGCTTGACCGAAAAACAAATCGCTCGGAAAGGAACGGTAACAATCAATGCTTAAGAACGATATACCTCACTTTTGTTATAGCATTAGACAAATCAAAGATTTGATTGATGCAATACAGCCGGAAATTGACCGGATAAACAAAAGACTTGAAGAAATGAAGTCCGATGTCCATGTTTCAACAACTTCCGTTATTGAGAGGTTCGAGCGAGATTTGGGCATCGTTCCGGATATTTCAAAACCGTTAGAGGACAGAGTTATGGCTGTTTTTAACAAGAAAAACATCCGGGCCACCTTTACAGAAGAAAGATTAAACGCGCTAATCCAAAGAAACTACAAGTCAAACAAATTCAGAGTTTATTGGGATTATCCAAACTATGAATTTAATATTTTGTTAGAAGACGATAAACAAATCGGAATGTTGCGAGAGGCTTTGGAAATTGCCAAGCCGGCGCACTTGCATTATTTCTTGAGCTTGCTTACCGGTAGTCTAAAGTTGACAATCAGAGGAATGGCTTATATCATTAGTAACAGAGTTTTACGTTGCGGAACATTTAGAACAGGAGAAGAACCGCTATGAGTGTGAGTATTTTTTCAACTGAATTAATCGAAAGAACAACTGATTTTATCAGAAGTCAGATTGACCATGTTAAAATGATTGTAAATGATGTTTCAAGAGACACGACCGTAGAGAAAATAGATGTTCTTGACGGTAATAAAATACAGATTTACATCAAAGTTGCCGGTCTTTCTTTGGATGATGTTCTAAACGGCATCGAGGTTTATGACAGCAACGATGTTTTGCTTGTTAAAGACCAAATAAACCTACAATATAACATTCAAGAGGTTACTTACCTTTATGAAATCGATGTTTACACGAACTATGTAACAAAATCTTTAAGTTAGTAAAGGAGTAATGTGAAAATGGTTTATACACCTACAGTTTGGAAAGACCGCGACGTTCAAAACCCTCGCACATATTCCGTCAGGGAAAATGAGGACGGAACGGTAACATTGTTTGATGCACCAGGAGAGATTTACGAACAAGGAACTCCTGTTAATGCAGCAAACTTAAATAAAATCGAGGAAGAATTAACCAAAAAAGGCGGTGGTCTTGAGATAGGCGATATCGGTTTTGCCGCTTTTGGCATTAATGAAACCTTAAACGAAAGACGTTATCTAAACGGTCAAGTAATCTCACAAAGCCAGTTTGAGGCTTTTACAAAAATGATAAAGGAAAGAGCCGCTTTATATCCAAGTTTAGTTACTTCTGAAACAAACTGGCAAGCAGAGGTTACTAATTCTAAGCTAGGTCAATGCGGTAAGTTTGTTATTGATGATGAATTAGGTACAATTCGTTTGCCTAAGGTTGTTAATGTACAGGGTTTGGCTGATTTAACATTGATGGGAAGTATTAAAGCTGAGAGCTTGCCGAATATTATGATTAACACTAGTTTGCAATATCAATCTATGCAATCAGATTTAGCTTGGAATAACTCTGTTTCCGGAACTGGTACATCATTTAGCGGAACAACATCATCAGATGGAGTTCAGCAAATAAATGTCGGAGCTAAATATCCAACCTATCAAGACAATGCTCCTGTTCAACAAGAAGCTATCCAATACCCATACTTCATCCAAGTAGCAACAGGTGTTGAGGAAAGTGTAGATGTAACTCGTGAGATTGAGTTGAACAATCCGTTCTCTTTGCTTGACTACAAATGGTCTGAATATGAGATAAGCAATGCCTCTTGGTTAATCTCAAACGGTGCTTTCCATAGTGGTGCGACATACAAGGCAGTTTACGAGCTATTGCTAAAGATACACAACGGAACAGAAACCAAAGACGGTGTAAGTGTTAAGCTAAGTACAGAAGAATATACCGATACTGACTTTGTTATCAATACAGCAGACACGACATTCAGATTGCCTGTCAAAGTAGCTCTTGCAAGTAGTAACAAAGTGGCTGGTAATGGTATGGATTTGGGACTGAATATATCAAATGATGGTGAAACTGGACTTCAAAAGCTTGGACACTTTTTTGCTAACAATGCTAGTGGTGGAAGAGCTACTGGGATTAATGCTGGCTTTGACAAAAACATTAATATTGGCAACCAGTTTGGCATAACCACAGACCCAGAAAAATCAGGTATAGAAACATCCTCATCTGGCTTAAAGCTTTACTTCTATGTAGGCGAAACAATCCAAGATGCTAATGTTATTGCCGCTAGTCAAGTATTAACCACCGTTGCTGATAGTGTAAGAAAATCATCTGCGGCTGACAGAGCAACCGTTGTTGGTTGGGGTATGCCTGATTATACAGCGGGGATTCAAGTTAAAAACTCAAACACAGGACAAGGAACTTATACAACAGAATTTGATTGCGTGTTTGTAGTTCGTTTCTTATCGGCGGGATATTGTCATTGGCGGTTATCCGATGGTGATGCCGAAATGCTTTGTGGAACTAACGGAAACAACTATACACAAATTCCTGTATATGTTCGTAAAGGTGTTACTCTAACAGGTATAGGTGCAGGTGGAACTTGGAATGTTTTTGTTTTTCCATTGATAGGAGAAGTTTAATATGTATGTAATAAATGAACAGACAAAAATTGTTAATATTTGGGCAGATACAGATATTAATAGACAGCGTTTAGCAAGTGGTAAATATGGTGTTGTTGAGTATAGGGGCGAAGTTGAGCAAGGGTATGATGGTACTACTTATGCCAAGGGTTATGCACCGGAGAAACCAGAGCCAACTAAAGAAGAAGTTCGTCAAACTCGTGAAGCTCTTTATCGAGCCAAAAAAGATCCAATAACTTGTCAAATACAATCTTTAAGGGATGAGGAGCAAACAGAAGAAATAATAGCAGAGATTGAAGCTCTTAAAATTAAGAGGGCAGAAATAGTTGCTAAAATTAAAGAAGAAAATCCTTATCCGGAAAGTGATCAAGTAACTGATCAACCTACCGATCAAGTAGTTGACAAGTTGTCACCGGTTGACATTGTAAATGACAATGTAAGTGAGCTTGAAAAATAATGAAAGAGGTATTACTTCTTATTTGTTTGTTGATTGCTGCTTGTGTGGCCGCATATTACGGGGGATATAGAGCCGGAAAAAACGCCACACAGGCGACTTTTATGCAAAACAGCATAAACTTATCGCAAAAAACAAAAACGCGCTTCACAGAGCTAAAAAACAAGGTAGAAAATATAAACAAAAAAGACAGCGAGGTTAAAAAAGATGAAAATTGTTCTTCTCTTTTTGTGCGTATTCCTGTTGAGTGCGTGCGCAAGTCAACAGCCTACTATACAGAACAGCTGCGCTGAGATTATCCTTGACGATAACGAAATAACAGACTTTGACACATGCAACAAACACCGCCTTATTTGGAAAAAGGCTTATGAAACATGCAAATATTAACTATTTACAAATAAAATAAATTATCATAAGCTAATTTTGTTTTAAGGTAAAAAATATGGCACGAAGTAAGACAAGAGATGTCACCGACAAATTTAAGGGAATGCGCAAGTGTAAGATTATCGAGCTTTGCACTTCTCCGGATGTAGATTTGACCGAAGACGAATTAAAAGTTTTCTTGCTTCGAGTTTATGAGGATAAATTCAATCCGGCTGTAAGTGACCGCGTTAACAAGTGCGAACGCAAAGTCACAACAATATTTATGAGTGCAATCAATAAACTGAGGGATTATTTCAATGAAAAACGTGGACAATAAAGGTGGAAACACTAAACAGTTAAACAATGCTCACAACAAAAGCAATTTTAACAACACAAATTCAAATCCTAATATTTCAAATAGTAAAAATGTCAATTTGATGTATTCGGATGCAAAAACATTTCTTTATGCCTGGGCCATCTCTGTTTTTGGCTTTATGGTTTTTGTTACCGCTATTGCTGTTGGCCTTTACATGAAAATACAAGGTGTTGACGACAAACTGTCCGGTGTTATATACGGTCTTGTCACGAAATAGGTGCTTATTATAAACCTAAAATTTGCGTATAAAAATTTTTAATTGTGCGAACATGGTAATCGGAAGAGAGGTTACCATGTTTTATTTTACACGTTTACAAATAATGGTGCTGCAAAACCTCTTAAATAATAATTTGGAGGTAAAAAATGCAAAACCAAAATAGCAACCTGGGTATTTTATCAACAATGTATATGATCATACCCGTTTTAGTCGGTCATGAGGGCAAAGAGGTCGATGATATCCTCGAGCGCATCCTTGAAATAAGAAAACAACCAAAAGAGCTCCACGCAGAAATGGCATCGGATTTAGTCGCCGACATTTCAAAAAAAACTGTGCGCGATTTGATGAACTCGGAGGTAAAGGCCGATGTTGGACAATAACTTTCAAAATACGACAAGTTTTATCGGTTTTGTGCAAAATGGCAGGATTTTTAATTCGTATGGCCAACCGTTAGGATATACGACCGATGAATATAACAAGGCCATCGATACAGCCAAAGGATTTGAAAAAATCCTCTATGAAAAAGGCATACTTACCAAGCCTAAAACTCCCGAAGAAATAAACAAAGAGTTACAAGAAACCTTGAAACAAACTCAATCGATGATGTTGGAGATGTCCGGCACGATCGGATTGTTAAACGAAAAAGTATCAAAACTGGAGAATAGCAATGTTAAACAAGCAGTCACTGATGACAATAGCGAGCAAGATCCTGTCCCCGGAAAAAGTGCAAGCACTAAGTCAGGCTTTCGAGGTAACAAATAATATCGTAAGCATGGCCAGTAATCCTCAAGAGGCATTGCAAAAGGCCGGTGTTACTAAACAGGATTTAACCAAAATAAAAGGATATTTGAATAACCCGATGGCCGGTTTTTTGTTAAAACCGCTCGGTGTTGATGTTGAGCAGGCAAAACAGATAATCGCCAACATTGAAACAATGGGTTATCAGAAAGTTAACTCGCCAACCGTAACGGCGCAGGATGACGAGTTAAAGGCTCTGCAAGATAATCTTGCCAGGCTTAAATAAAAAAATGCGCCTATAACACGAAAGGAAACCAAAATGGAAGAAAAATGGGGAACTTGGGGTATTGTTATATTCTTGATTATCCTATTCGCTGTCTTTTGGGGTGGCGGTTTTGGGTTTGGCGGTCGCGGCGCAGGTGCTGCTTATGCCGCTGACATGTTTGGCTTTGAAGATTACAAGGCCATCTGTGAAGCTCAAAAACAGAATATCGCTAACGTAGCAACTACCCAATATCTCGTTGAACAGCAAGCCTCTCAAACTCGTGAGTTAATTGCTGCATCTGCCAACGCAACTCAAACAAAGATAGACTACTACGGCTATCAAAACGAGCGCGACAAAAACGCAGAATTAGCACGCGAAAACTCTGAATTGAGAAATAAGTTGTTTGTTAAAGATCAACTTGAGCCTATTAACGCAACTTTGGCTTCTATTCAGTGTAACATGCTCCGTCGTCCGGATGTTACCGGAATCGGTGCTGTATGCCCAAATGCCGGAATTATTAACGGCTTGGGTTTGACTAGCCTAAATCCTTACGGTTGTAATACCTGCAACGGTTTAGTCTAAAACTTCGGGCGGTCAGTCTTTACCACCTCCAACTGGCCGCCTTGACTTTAACTTCTTTTTTGTAAAGGAAAACAAAAAATGACTTGTAATTGTGTTAAATCTTATAAGACTTCTGAGGTTACTTTGACCGGCGGAAATCTTTATTTAACGATTCCTGGAATTCAGTTTGCGACATTGCCAAACTACACTAGCTTAAATGTTTATATCTGTCAGTCTATCCCGGCCGGTGCAAATACCGCTCCGGTTTTCTTGTCTGACGGAACGACAAACGTTCAGGTGTATAATTCGTCCGGAAACTATCTGCGAGCTGATGAGATAGCTTGCCGTCGTGGCTTCCGTATGATTTTTGGCGATGATCCTGTGCATGCAACTTTAGTTTGCAGAGTTAAACCATCTGCATATACCGGAGCTTAATCATGAAATTATCAGACATTGCTTTTTTTGCTGCAGGCGTGATTTTATCAAACGACAAATATCGTAAATTATGCATTGATAGTGCAAGAAAAGTGTCTGTGATTATTGACGATGCTGTAAGGGAGAGCAATCTTGCGAAGATTATCACGACAAAACCAAATGAAAGAGTTGTTCAGTCTGATCCTGGATATTCTCGGGTTGATAGTAGTGTTCCAAAGCATAAAGCAGACGAGCATTTTAAGCGATATTCGGAAGACACAAGATGCGATTTTGAAAACGAAAACGGAGAAGAATGATGCACAAGAAAATCAAAAAACTGATTGAAGCCGCTTATTCTCAAAACTTGCCGGAACATAAAATTGAGAAAATGGCCGAAAGAATTGCAAACAGCGTTCACAACCTGGACGATGACGAGCAAATTCTTTTAGCTATGGACTTGGACTTGCTTGTTTATGGTCCGCATTTTAACAGGGAACAGGCAGAATATGCAGTTTCCAAAATGGAGAATGAGGACGGCACGACAGGCGGACATTGGACATACGAAGAAGTCAAAAGTGTTTTGGCTTCGCATGATTTGGATATGAGCAGAGAGCATTTTACGGAGTGCGACTTCTATTATGTTATCAACATGCTTTATTCAGACATGTATGAGTTGTTAGGTTCATCAACAGATAATTATTACAAGGCTTCGCTGTTATGGTTGCGTGATAAAGATGCGCCGGTCGGCAAGGCCAAGAGATATTACTACGCGATGAAATAATTGACAAAGCTCTCCTTTTACAGTTATGCTATAAATAGTTAACGAATATTAGGAGAGCTCTCTTGCAAAACGATATTTTGATAGACATCGCGAAATACGCTGTTTATTTCTTGGGGTGTATAATGGTTTGGTTTTTTAACGAATTAAGAAACAAAGTCGCAAAATCTGACTTGGAGGCTCATCTGTCAGAGATGAAAAAGCAAATAAAAGAACTGCAAGAGGAAAATAAAGAAAATACAAAATTCATTTATACCAATCTTGCCACCAAGGAAGAAATCAAAAATATTGAGCAAAAACTGGACAGTATGCACACCGAGATAACAACTCTTTTACTTAATGAAGCACGCAAAAGGAATAAGAAATGACACTACCTAGGGGTATAAGAAACCATAATCCCGGGAATATCAGACATGGGGATAAATGGCAAGGGCTCGCGGACGAACAAACCGACAGCTCTTTTTGTGTATTTATAGCACCGGAATACGGTATCCGGGCAATATGTAAAATATTGATTAACTATAAAAAACAAAACATCAACACACCTGAAAAAATCATCTCGAGATGGGCTCCTCCATCAGAAAATAACACAAATAGTTATATTTTGAGCGTGTGTCAGGTGCTTGATGTCAGACCGCGTGATGTTATCGATGTTTGCGAACCGGTCATCATGCTAAACTTGGTTAAGGCAATAATCCGCCATGAAAACGGTATGCAGCCTTACTCTAACGAAACTTTAACTCATGGAATGGAATTGGCAGGTGTGAAATGATTTATATTTACTCTTTTTTAATAATTGTTTTGAGTGCGCTTTTGTGGCGAATTCGCGGCGGACTTTGGAAAAAATACATACCAAAGAATAAAATATGGTATGCGGTTTTCTTTGCTTGTTACAGTTGCTTTTATTTTTCTTGGGGATTAGAGAATTTTATTATTGGTTTCACCGATTCTTATACAAGCTATCAGCTTTATGGATGGGGTTTATACATCGGCTCATTGTTGACCGGGGTTTATGCTCTTAATCCGGCAGTAGATAAAGAGTGCGAATTGATTGACGATCTTCTTTACTCGATAAAGATAACTTTTGGCCAAACATCTGCAGCGGTGTTTAATTGGTTTTTTGGTTGGCTTGGTTGGCGTGTTGAAGCAAAAACATATTATCTTTATGAATTCCCGAAAGTGTTCGGATTTTTAGGCACAACATTAACCGGCTTAATTATTACTTTCTTGTGGGGATTATTCCTTGGCAGTCTTCCGGTTATGCTTTCCGGTCTTGGTATGGGTGTTTGCTATTGGATAGGTGGCAAACTTGAAAAACTTTATCCTTTAGGCAAGAACGGTTGGAACTGGGGAGAGATTGTCTTTGGCGCATACGAGGGAGTTTGGTTAGCATGCAATCTATTCATAAGTTGATATTTTTGCTTGCTTGCTTGTTTATGTTGCTTGTTGTGGCTTTTTTCCGGCCAGACAAAACGGAAACGGTAGGTTCAACGATGGTTGGCCTAAGCAAAGCGATTTCCGGGCCTGTGTCGCCATAAAATAAAAGGTGTCGAATTCGACACCTTTCTTTTTTCATGAATAAAATTAAAAAATAAAACTGTAAACAGCAGATAATGCAGCAAGAAGAGAAAGAGATGCCACTAAAATCGATATCCACATTGTGCGGCGAGCACTATCAACAAATTCTTCATCATGTGCGATTTCTCTTTCCAAGCGGTCAACATGGCCATTTAATATTTTTATTCTTTCATAAGACCTGGTGTTTTGCTCTTGAAGTAACAATTCGCGGTATGATTGGCCGATGTGCTTTTTCATGAAATCGCGCAAAGCCTTTTCTGCCTCATCGCTTGCTTTTCTCTCTTTATTTAACAGTTGTTTAATGTATTTAGGATGTTTATTTATGCAGCGGCTTAGTTCTTCGCGTGTGTATAAGCTCTTTTTCAAAAAGCGGTTAATTTCATAATTCAAATTTGTTTTTCTTGTCATATTACCTCCTTAAATATGATGTTGAGTTCCGTTTTTTGTTTTACGGAAAGTTCGGGTTAAGTTTTCGTTCATTTTTTCGTCAATGTATAAATCCAAGGCTTGACGAATAGGTGTATAAACAGCGTTGTAAATAGCTCGGCCAATTGCTGCATATATTGGATATCTTCTTAAGCCAATAGCGGCAATAACAACATCGGCGCTTTCTCTGTAAACTTCAACATAATTACAGGCCTGCGATTGAAAAACTGCTCTCTTGGCTTTTTCAAGTTGAGGAGGAGCTCCTCCTCAACTTTTAGCATTTGCGCTTCGTGATTGTGCGGAAATGTATCCATATTCCATTCAAGTATTTTGTCATCGCTCCACTTTCTCCTTTTGATGTTCTCCTGTTTTGCCATGGAATAACCATATATCCGGCTTTGCGCGCTTGTTGTTCAAATAAGGACTTGCCGGTTCTCTTTGTTACCGGAGCAAATATCTTCGTTCGATATCCTTTGTCACCGACATTTTGCTCTGCGACAAACTTCTCTTTGCCGCTACCGTCAAATCCAACATAAATTATTGGTTCATTATTAACAGATTTATCCACAGCCGCCTCCTATAAAAATTACATAAATATTATAAACAATAAAATTAGAAAAAATGCAATTATTTTTATTTTTTTAGGTTTCATTTCTTATCTCCCAGGGCGGCAGTAATAAAACTTTCAACACTTTCTTTTAATTGCTTCATAATTTTTGAAACAGAACTGCTGTAAGCAGAGTTTCTGTAAACAAGCTCCGACATGGCGACCGCTTTATCTAATCTGCAACGCATCTCGCGCCATATACTCTCATGTCTTTGGATTTCTTGTTCAAGCTCCTGGATGTTTTCCTCGAGCTTTTTTATATACTCAAGACGAGCTTCATTTGTTTTTGGGTTCATTATTTATCTCCTCAAAATATTTAGGAAAGTTAGCTTTAACATATCCCTCGTGCTGAGGGCTCACGCGCAGCAAAATACCTAAAACAATATTTAACTGCCTTTCTAATTTTTGACACTTGTTCAAGGCCTCAATCAAAACGTCTGATTGACGATTGCCCGGAGTGGTTAATTCATGCTGTGATTTAATCATACTTTTTTACCTTTCTTTTTTTGTGAATTTCATGGCTAATATCAGCAATATTTTTACAAACATCTAAACTTGTTTTGTCAAAATAATTAAGTTTTTTATGATTTATAATTGCAGATTGCTTTCGGCTTATCAATGATAAGTTCTCAATGTTTAGATTTTTCTTATTACCATCGGCAAGTATCACTATAAAACCTCGAGGGATTTCTCCAAAATGCTTTTTATACAAAACGCGGTGTTTTAATTCCCATTTATGAGGATCAGCAACCTTTACTTCAATATAACCATCTCTATTAATACGCTCGCTACCAACAGGACGATAATTAAAAGGAATATGGCCTTTCTTGAATTGTGTTTCTTCTCCACCAACCCAGTATTTTTTCTTGCCTTTGTTAAAAGGAATATGTCCTTTTGGAAATTGGCCACCTTTAAGACCGTTAGATATACCAATTTTATGTATTTTTTGCTCTAACGATTTATGGTTGACGGATGCTCCAAACATTGCATTAAAATTTTTAGCAATATCTCTGAACGGAACACCGATAGAATTTTCTTTCAGCCAATCTATCTCTTGTTGAGTGTATTTATGCATTTTCAATTTTATTTGCTCCATAATTAGGTATTTTTCTAACTTCAATCATCGATGGCATTGATGTTCCGTTTTGTTTCATGTTGCTTGCTTTAAGGGCCAAATTTGCGTTTGATATAATTTGCGCAGCAAGCGCGCTAACAGCGTTGGCTCGGGCCATTTCGTTTTTTAATTCATCTCCGCTTATGTCTTTAGAATTTAATCTGTTTAACGTTTCAAAAAGATGATTATTTAATTCAGCTAACGTATTACTCATTTTTATTCTCCATATAAAAAGTAAATATTGTTTTTTTCTTGTATATTTTTCTTTTACTGCATTATCCCATTTTATCCATTCTTCAAAATACTCAATTCTATAACCTTTACAGCGGCATGC
>JAFTLF010000017.1 GCA_017452885.1 Alphaproteobacteria bacterium | reverse complement strand
ATGTCTATGTCTGATCCTTTGGGCGATATGCTCACACGCATTAGAAACGCACAAAGAGCGAAGAAAAGTGAAGTTGTATCACCTGCTTCTCGCTTGCGTGAAAATGTTCTCGAAGTTTTGAAAAAAGAAGGTTACATTCTTGGTTATGAAAAGACCAATGTTCGTGCCGGTATTGATGAACTTCGCATTAAATTGAAGTATCATGAAGGTACTTCTGTTATTACTGAAATTTACCGTGTTTCGACTCCTGGTCGTAGAGTATATTCAAGCGTTAAAGATTTGCCTAGAGTGTATAATGGTCTGGGTATTTCGATTGTTTCTACTCCGCAAGGTGTTATGAGCGATAACGAAGCTCGCAAGGCCAATGTCGGCGGTGAAATTTTGTGCCAAGTATTTTAGGGGAGGAAAAGGATGTCTAGAGTTGGTAAGAATCCGGTTATCGTCCCTGAAGGCGTTAACGTTGTTGTTGAAAACGGTGTGGTTACAGCAAAAGGTAAGCTTGGTGAATTGAGCCAAAGCTACAATGTTGACCATATCGATGTTAAACTTGACGGTAATCAAATTTCTGTTTCTCCGAAGTCTGAAGCTAAAGAGGCTCGCGCTTTGTGGGGAACAACCAGAGCTAATATTAACGTTATTGTTAAAGGCGTTAGTGAAGGCTTTACAAAAGAATTAGAGCTGATTGGTGTTGGTTATAAAGCTCGCGTTGAAGGTAACAAATTGGTTATGTCTTTGGGTTTTTCTCATGATGTTGTTGTAGAAGCTCCCAAGGGTCTTAAAGTTACCTGTGCTTCGCCTACACAAATCAGTATCTCTGGTGCAGATAAACAGCTTGTCGGTCAAATGGCTGCTGAACTTCGTGAATATAGAAAACCGGAACCTTATAAAGGTAAGGGTGTTAAGTATGTTGGCGAATATGTACGTCGTAAAGAAGGCAAGAAGAAATAAGGAAAATTTTAAATGAATACGCCAAGAGAATTGTTTGAAAAGAGAAGAGGCCGTATTCGGTCTGCTCTCAAGAAGGCTGCCAGCGGAAAAATGAGATTATCTGTTTTCCGTAGTGGTAAGCATATTTATGCTCAAGTTATTGACGATGCCAAAGGTGCTACCGTTGTTTCTGCTTCTACTTTGGATAAAGAAGTTAGAGAAAACGTTAAAAAATCTTCAACTGTCGAAGCTGCCAGCTTTATCGGTAAAATTGTTGCCGAACGTGCTGTTAAGTCTGGCGTAAGCGAGGTTGTTTTTGATAGAGGCGGATATATTTATCATGGCCGTGTCAAAGCTTTGGCTGATGCTGCTCGCGAAGCCGGCTTGAAATTCTAGGAGTTGAAGAGAAATGACACAACAAACAGATCGTCGTAATAATAAGACTGAAAAGAAAGAAGAATTGGTTGAAAAACTGGTTCATATCAATCGTGTAGCCAAGACTGTTAAAGGTGGACGTACTATGTCTTTTGCTGCTGTTGTCGTAGTTGGTGACCAAAAAGGTCGTGCCGGTTATGGTTCGGGCAAAGCATCTGAAGTTCCTGAGGCAATCACCAAAGCTACTAATGAAGCTAAAAGAAATATGGTTCGCATTCCGTTGCGTGAAGGCAGAACATTGCATCATGATATTGCCGGACGTTTCGGTGCCGGTAAGGTTTATTTGAGAACAGCTCCTGCCGGTACCGGTGTTATTGCCGGTGGTCCGATGCGTGCCATTTTCGAAGTTTTGGGTGTTCAAGACGTTGTTGCAAAATCAATGGGTTCAAACAATCCGTACAATATGATTAAAGCAACATTTAATGCTCTGGAAGGCATTAATTCACCTCGTATGATTGCCGCTAAGCGTGGTAAAAAAGTTGGTGATATTGTCAGTCGCAGAGAGAACACCAATAGTGCTAAGCTCAGTGTAGAGGAGGCATAAGGTATGGCTAATAAGAAAACTATTAAAGTTACTCAGATTCGGAGCGGTATTGGCCGTCCCGCTTCTCAAAAAGCAACTTTGATTGGTCTTGGTCTTAACAAAATGAATAAGACTGTCGTTTTGGAAGACACTCCCTCTATACGCGGAATGGTTCGCAAAGTAGAGCACCTCGTTCGCATTGAAGAATAGGTGGAGGATTTGTAAAAGGGTTGTCTACTGGTATTTTTTTCGCTTATGTAGCTAGTATATACAGCGCGCTCAGGAATACTTTATAGCACAACCCTTTATCAAACCCATTGCTAATATATGTTAAGGTGAAAAAAATGAAACTTAATGAAATTAAAGACAATGAAGGCGCCAGAAAGTCACGTATTCGCGTTGCCCGTGGTATTGGTAGCGGTAAAGGAAAAACCGGTGGACGTGGTCAAAAAGGTCAGAAATCTCGTTCTGGTGTTGCTATTAACGGTTTTGAAGGTGGTCAAATGCCGATTTATCGCAGACTTCCTAAACGTGGTTTTAAAAATCCGTTTGCAAAGCAGTTTGCAGTAGTTAATTTGGACACAATACAAAAGGCTGTTGATGCCGGAAAGCTTAATGCTGAAGATATTAATATCGAATCTTTGGTTGCGGCAGGCATTATTAGCAAAACTTTGGATGGTGTTCGTTTGTTGGCTCGCGGTGCCATCACTTCAAAAGTTGTTATTAAAGTTGACTCTGCTTCTAAAGCTGCTGTTGTTGCTGTTGAAAAAGCAGGTGGCAAAGTTAATATCGCTGAATAAGCTTTTTAGGGAACTTCTGCGATATCATTGAATTATCCGGTTGGATAGTTGGGGTGGTATGCAGAAGTTCTTTTCGTTTTTAATAAAAATACGAGGATGACAAATAATGGTTTCACTTGCTGAAAAAATGGCGGCCAATATGGATGTGTCTGTATTTGGAAAAGCAGAAGAACTGAAAAAAAGACTGTGGTTCACAGTTTTGGCTTTGATTGTTTTTCGTTTGGGTACATTTATACCTCTGCCAGGAATTGATCCGAAAATTCTTGCCGAAATTTTTGCGCGTAATTCTGGCGGAATCTTAGGGATGTTTAATATGTTTGCGGGTGGTGCGCTTGAGCGTATGACCATTTTTGCTCTTAATATTATGCCTTATATTTCGGCATCAATTATTATTCAACTCGGGCAATCTGTTGTTCCTTCTTTGCAAGCATTGAAAAAAGATGGTGAAGCCGGACATCGTAAAGTGACACAGTATACTCGTTATTTAACTGTTTTGATTACGATTGTTCAGGGATATGGAATCGCTGTCGGTTTGGAAAGTATGACCGGCTCTGCCGGTTTGTCGGCAGTGGTTATGCCAGGATTTATTTTTAAATTTACGACGATAGTATCTTTAGTCGGTGGTACAATGTTTATCGTTTGGTTGGGTGAACAAATCACAGCTCGTGGCGTTGGTAATGGTTCATCTTTGATTATTACCGTGGGTATTATTGCCAATATTCCGTCGGCCTTGGCACAGACTTTCGAGTTGGGGCGTGTCGGTTCAATGTCTGCTCCGGTTATTTTGATGTTGTTGGCTATGGTTGTTGGTTTGATTTATTTGATTGTTTTTGTTGAAAGAGCTCAACGTAAAATCGTGATTCAATATCCAAAGCGTCAGGTTATGGGACGTATGGGGGCTTCGGAAAGTTCTCATTTGCCGTTGAAAATTAATCCGACAGGTGTTATTCCGCCGATTTTTGCTTCTTCATTGTTGTTGTTGCCGATTACAATTGCTAATTTTAGCGCTGAAAATGGTCCGGCTTGGGTTCAGACATTGAGTCAAATGTTAGGACATGGACAACCTCTATATTTGACTTTGTATGCTTTCCTGATTGCATTTTTTGCGTTCTTCTATACAGCGATTGTATTTAATCCGGAAGAAACTGCTGAGAATCTTAAAAAACATGGTGGTTTTATTGCAGGTATTCGTCCGGGTAAAAATACAGCGGAGTATCTTGATTATGTAATTACTCGTTTGACTGTTTTGGGTGCAGTTTATTTGGTAGGTTTGTGCATTTTGCCTGAGGTTTTAATTAGTAAGTTGTCTGTGCCTTTTGTTTTGGGAGGTACAACATTGCTTATCGTGGTTCAGGTTACAATGGATTTTGTTACACAAATTCAGTCACACCTGATTGCATATCAATACGAGTCCTTGATTAAAAAGGCTTCTTTGGCAAACAGAAAGAGACGTTAATATGAATCAAAACGGATTGGGTCTGCATATTGTTTTAACAGGAGCTCCTGGGTGCGGTAAGGGTACGCAGGCCCGTTTGCTGAAAGAAAGAGTTGCAATTCCTCATCTGTCTACAGGTGAGATGTTGCGTGCAGAGGCGGCTAAAGGATCTTCTCTCGGTTTGGAAATTAAAGCTCTGATTGATGGCGGTAATTTAGTTCCGGATGAAATGATTATTAAAATGTTGTCTAAGAGAATCGATGAGGATGATTGTAAAAACGGTTTTATTCTTGACGGTTTTCCAAGAACATTGCCGCAAGCGCAGGTTTTAGATGAAATGCTGGCAAAAAAAGGCATTACGTTAGATGCCGTGATAGAGATTCAGGTGCCTGATGAAATTATCATGGAGCGTATTTTAGGGCGTTATGCTTGTATGAGATGTGGTCAAGGTTATCATGATAAATATCAAAAACCCAAAGTATATGGTGTTTGTGATAATTGTGGCGGAACAGAGTTTTATCGAAGAATCGATGATAATAGGGCAACAGTTCAAAATCGACTCGTTAATTATCGAGCGTTGACTTATCCGACAATTCCTTATTTTGAAAAAGAGGGGTTGTTGCGTTGTGTGGACGGAACCGGAGCGATTGAAGCGGTTGCTAAGAAAATAGACGGACTGTTGGCCGTCGGTAAATAAAAAATTTGAAAAAATGTAAGTTTTTGAATTTTTTTATTAAATCTGTGGTTGACACAATCAAAATTTGGCCTATAATCCGGCTTAATTTTGAAAAGTGGTGATCAACTTTTTAAATGTAATGATAATATAGAGAAAATGGAGAGTTAATTTGGCTCGTATAGCTGGTGTAAATATTCCAACTGCCAAGAAAGTTGAAGTCGCTCTGACTTATATCTATGGTATTGGTAGAAAAACTGCTCAAGACATTTGTGCAAAATCTGGTGTTTCAGGTGACCGCCGCGTTCAGGAATTGAGCGATGACGAAGTTGCAAAAATTCGTGAAGTTATTGACAACGATGTTGTTGTTGAGGGTGAACTTCGTCGTGAGGTTGGTGTTAACATCAAGAGATTGATGGATCTGGGTTGTTATAGAGGTTTGCGGCATCGTAAAGGTTTGCCTGTTCGCGGTCAAAGTACAAAGCAAAATGCTCGTACCCGCAAAGGTAAACGCAAAACTGTTGCAAACAAGAAGAAATAAGGTGGGTTGTTAAATGGCAAAAGCAGTATCACAACGTGTTAAAAAGAAAGAGAAAAAGAATATTACGGCTGGTGTAGCCCATATCAATTCTACTTTCAATAATACAAGAGTTACAATAACAGACGCTCAGGGTAACACTGTTTCTTGGTCAACTTCCGGTGCGCAGGGTTTTAAAGGATCTCGTAAATCTACTCCTTATGCGGCTCAGGTTGCTGCCGAAGAAGCCGGTAAAAAGGCTCAAGAACACGGTATGAAAACTCTGGAAGTCGAAGTAAAAGGTCCAGGATCTGGTAGAGAATCTGCTATCAGAGCATTGCAAGTTATAGGATTTACCATCACTACTATTCGTGATGTTACTCCTATTCCTCACAATGGTTGTCGCTTGAGAAAGAGACGTCGCGTTTAGTTTGTTTTTTTTAATTATGATTATGAGGCGTATGCCTCATAATCTTCTAGTTTTTATGAACTTTGCATATGCAGTAATATAGAGGACATACCAGTGATTCAAAAGAATTGGCAAGAACTTATTAAACCAACTAATTTGGAAGTTTTGTCCGAAGGGACAAATAAGGCTAAAATAGTTGTCGAGCCTCTGGAAAGAGGGTTTGGTTTAACCTTGGGCAATGCCTTGAGAAGAGTTTTGCTCTCTTCTTTGCAAGGTGGTGCTGTTACCAGTATTAAAATCGACGGCGTTTTACATGAATTTTCAGTTGTCCCCGGAGTTAGAGAAGATGTTACCGACATTGTTCTGAACATTAAGGGATTGGCTGTTGCAGTTCATGGCGAAGGGCAAAAAATGATGTCTTTGAAGGCTGAGGGTCCTTGTGTGGTTACCGCAGCCATGATTGAGACCGGTCATGATGTTGAAATTAAGAATCCTGATTTGGTTATTTGTAATCTTGATGCAGGTGCCAAAATTAATATTGAAATGACTGTCGGAACCGGTAAGGGTTATGTTCCTGCCGCAATGAATAAGACAGCAGATGCTCCGATTGGAGTAATTCCGGTTGATGCAATTTATTCTCCGGTTAGAAAAGTTTCTTATAAAGTTGAAAACACTCGCGTCGGTCAGGCAACAGACTATGATAAATTAACCATGGTTGTTGAAACTAATGGTGTGGTTAATCCGGAAGATGCGGTTGCGTTAGCCGCCAGAATCTTGCAAGATCAATTGAAGCCGTTCATTAACTTTGATGAGCCAGAGATGGAAGTTGAGGCAGAAAAAGAAGAGTTGCCATTCAATAGAAATCTGCTTAAAAAGGTTGAAGAGCTTGAGCTTTCAGTTCGTTCTGCTAATTGTCTTAAAAACGATAATATCGTTTACATCGGTGATTTGGTTCAGAAGACAGAAGCTGAAATGCTCAGAACGCCGAACTTTAGTCGTAAATCTTTGAATGAAATCAAAGAAGTTTTGGCTAAGATGGGAATCCATCTCGGTATGGATACTCCGGGTTGGCCGCCTGAGAATATTGAGGATTTGATTCGTCGTTGTGATGAACATTTCTAAGATGTTAAAGATGTTTGAGTCGGATACTTGATTAAGTATCCGGCTTTTTTTGTTGCCAAAATAAAAGTGTTATGTTATAGAATGCGCAATAATTCTTAATTTTTTTACTAACTATTTATATATATTAGGTATGAAAGGTTTTAAGTTATTTAGCAGAAAAGTCAAAAGAGACTCTTCTGAAGTGTGGGATCAACCCATAGATGAATTGCAAAAGAAAATTGATGCTATGACATGGCAAGAGGCATCAGACAATCTGAAGAAATTTGTTAAGTGGACGTGTGATGTTTGGGAAAAACATGATAAAGAAGTCGCGCAACTGTTTTTGCAGAGGTTGTACCATTTTGAGGGACCTGTTTTTAACTTCAATTTGGTTACTCATGGTCATTTGTTGTTTCGAGTAGAAGACGGAGCATCTAAAGAAGACATTAAGGATGAAGTTGCTCTTCATTTAACCAAGTATGACAAACCAAAGGTTATTGTTGAGGATGGCGGACTTTTTAGAGGTTTTGCTATTTCTCCCAATCTTGTAATCGTCGGTGTTACAGCCATAGGTGTTCCTAGGGAATGTGTTGACGATATACTTGCGGAAAAGGATCTTTCTTTATTGACGGAGAAAGACGCTCGTTGTGTCAATAAAAACTGGAAGGAATTATCAGCCCTGATGAAAATGGTAAATGTTCCGAATCTTGATGAGGTAAAACATTTTCATCTGGTTTCTGAAGAAGACAATGATTATGAATTTATGTGTCCGGTTTGGTTGCACAAGGAGAAGAGGGTGTCTTATCTTACATTCGAAGATCTTTCTTTTGTGATTGCTAAAATGTAACCAAAGGGCTGAAAACATGATTGTTTTCAGCCCTTTGGTTATTT
>JAFTLF010000016.1 GCA_017452885.1 Alphaproteobacteria bacterium | reverse complement strand
TAGCAACTTCAGTGATGAAACATTGGAGTTTTTATCTCAATGCAAACACGATTATTTACGGTGGTGTGTGCATTGTGAAAAAGTTAATTTAAATCATCGAGCAGTAATGGACGTTCTTTATTTTGGCAAATCTTTAAGTGATATTGATAAATTATATGGGCATAGACATGGTTGGGGGCATCGTACAATTATTAATGCTTTATCATTATATCGCCAATAAAATTTCGAATCTATAATTAAAAAAATAATAAATTGGCTATATTATTGTTTTTAAATATATATTGTCAGTTATCCACAGGTGTGTTTGACAAACGGGGAAAATAGTTGTATACAAATTTTCATAATGAGATAAGTGTACTTAGGTTGCCAAGAAGTTAGCCGGCAACCTTTTTTATTAAAGCTCGAAGCGTTTGCTCGGGCTTTTTTTGTATCAGATAATAAGGAATAAATAATGGAACTTAAAAATACACCGGCTTTACGCATAGAAATTGCCGAAGTTTTTAAGCCGCTACTGAATGATACATATCGTATCAAATTTTATTACGGTGGACGAGGAGGAGGCAAATCTTACGCTTTTGCCGACAGCTTACTCCTTAAAGCCAGACAAAAAAAATTATTTATAGCCTGTTTGCGAGAAATTCAGGATTCGATAAAAGATTCCGTATATAAATTGTTATGTGATCGCATATCTGCTTGGGGCTTAAATGATTATAAAATTTTTGAAAATAAAATTGAAAATAAATTGACTGGCAGTCGCTTTATTTTTCGAGGATTGCGTGATCAGGACATCAATAATATCAAATCACTTGAAGGTGTAGATATTGCATGGATTGAAGAAGCGCAAACCATTACTAAAAAATCATGGGATATTTTAAGTCCGACTATTCGTAAAGATGGTTCGGAAATTTGGATTTCCATGAATCGCGAAAATGAAAACGATCCGCTTTGGGTCGCTTTGGCTAATAATCCGGATGAACGAACATTGGTGCGAAAGGTAAATTATTATGATAATCCGTTTTGCCCTGATGAACTCAAAATTCAAGCACAAACCTGTAAAAATAGCAATCCTGATGACTACGCTCATATCTGGCTTGGTGAGCCGTTGCGGCAAGGTAATTATAAATTGATTGCCGGGTATATGGTTCGAGAGGCATTTGAACCCAAAATATCAGATAGTTCATCACCATTGATAATTGGTTTGGACATTGCGCGATTTGGCGATGATAAAACATCTTTTTGTTTTCGTAGCGGACGCTGGTGCCGTCGTTTGATAAGCTATCAAAAATTAGATAATGTTGAGGTTGCCAATTTGGCACATAATTTTATTAATGAGTTACATCCTAAACGCATATTTATGGATATTGGCGGACAGGGAGCCGGAGTTTATGATATTCTCAAGGATAGAGGTTTTGGAGAGATAATTCGCGGAGTATATTTTGGTGAAAAAGCTCGGCAAGATAATCGTTATTTTAATCGTCGTGCCGAAATGTGGGATGCGGTTCGCGAATGGCTGTCATCAAAACCTCCCGTACAATTACCGTATGATGAGGAACTATTTGAGGATCTTTGTGCAATCAACAAGCGCTATGATCGAAAAGGCCGTTTGCAATTGGAAGATAAAGATGAGCTGAAAAAGCGTTTGGGACGCTCTCCCGATAAGGCAGATGCTTTAGCTTTGACTTTTGCAGATCCTGTTTATGATAATAGAGAAGCCAGAATTTATGGTAATGGCAATCTGACTTATAATGATTTATTTTCTGACAATCAAAGGAGTAACGAATGGTAAAGGCAATTTTAGACCGAGTATTTATCAGAATTGAACAGCCGACCGCCTCTAAAGGCGGTATTTTTATGCCTGAAAATATTGATAATCCGCCGACAATCGGAATCGTAGAGGCTGTCGGGCCTGATGTTGGCTCGGTTTGTAAAGGGGATAAGGTTTTGTTTCACGTTTTTGATGAACTTCCAAGCTATGACAAAGATGTTGTTGTCGTGCGTGAAAGTTCTTTATTGGGAGTATTTGAAAATGAATAATGCCAAATTGGTTGAAGAGTGGATTAAAAAAATTTCTGCGGCCGAAAAACAATATGATAAATACTATACTCTGGTACGTGATACCAGAGAATTTTACAAAGACAATGCCGGAAGCACTAAAACCGAAGGGCGATATAATATTTTTTGGTCAAGTGTTGAAACTTTGAAGCCGTTTTTATATTTTAAACAACCAAAACCATATATAGAAAGAGCTAATCCATCTGTCGGTGAAGCTCAAAAACTTGCCTGTCGTATTTTATCACGAGCACTTTTGTGGAATTTGCAACAATTTGATTTTGATAGTGTTATAAAGTATGCTCGCAATGATTTTTTAATCAGCGGTTGCGGTATTTTGTGGGAACATTATGAGCCGCAGTTTGCTGAGTTTCCTGATGTTTGTAATCCTTCGGTTTCAATTGAACTCAAGACAGGAGAAAAAGTTGTATCCCAATATGTTAATCCCGAACATTTTATTGCCGATTGTGATAAGGTTGGTATTTGGGAAGACGTTAATTGGGTAGCTCGTAAAATATATATGAGCAAACAAGAAGCCATTGATACTTTTGGCGCATCACGTTGTGTTGAATTAGTTAATGAGGGAGAGAAAGATTATTACCACAAAGAAATTTGTATTTATGAAATCTGGGATAAAGTTTCGCAAAAAGTTTATTGGTTGGCCAAAGAAAAAAGCAATGATTTTTTGAAAGTTTGTGACAATCCTCTAAAAACAGAGGGATTTTTTCCTTGCCCAAAACCTATTTTTGCAACCATGACCAACGACAGTATTATTCCTGTTCCGGATTATTGTCTGATAAAAGAACTGCTCAATGAGCTAAATGGTATCAATACTCGCATGAAACTAACCATGCAAGCTCTGAAAATAAGCGGAGCATACGATAATTCTTTTCCTGAATTGGCAAATATTATGAGTAAAGATATTACCTTGGTGGCAACCAAAGATTTTGAGCGCCTCAAAGATGCCGGAGGATTACGAGGAATTATCGATTTTGTCCCGATTGAACAATATATTTCTGCGTTAGAACAATTGGCTCTGCGCCGTCAGGATATTATTGCGCAAATTTATGAAGTAACAGGCGTATCCGACATTATGCGCGGTTCTTCTAATACAACAGAAACAGCTACGGCAGTTAGTCAAAAAACCAATTTTGGAACTCTACGCAATCAAGATCGTCAAAATGATATGCAGCGCTTTATATGCGATATTTTTCGCCTTAAAGCTGAAATTATCTGCGAGCTTTTTTCGGTAGATACATTATTGTCATTCCTGACTGCAGAAGAAGCGGCCGATAAGAAATTGTCATCAGCGGCCGTACATATACTCAAGGATGATAAAATGCGTGGCATGGTTTTGCATATTGAAAGCGATAATGTATTTAATCTTAAAGCTGAAAATGCTGAACTTCATGAAGGAATAAAGATTATTAATGAAATGATTGCAACAGCATTGCCGATTGTCAGCCAACAACCGTTACTTTTACCGCTATATCGCCAGATGATAGGTGCTGTTTGCGGTAGTTTGGCTAAAGGGCGTATTTTTGAAAATGTACTGGAAAAAGTATTTAATGATATTAGTGCCGAATTTAATCATCCGGATACACCGCAGAAAGATATTGCACAAGAAATTCAGGAGCAAAAACTTGAAATTGAGCGAGAAAAAAATCGGTTAAAATCTCGTGAGCTTGACATCAAATCTGAGATTGAAAACGCCAAGTTAAAATTGACGGATAAGGAAATGAATTTGCAAAACAAACTTAAAAGTGAAGAAATTTCTGATCGTCGTAAGGAAGTTAATAAAGAACCGATAATTATCAAAGATAAGCAGCCGTTACCTGTTAAAATGCCAAAATTAAATACCAATATTTCAACCGGTTTGGTAAGAAGTTTTGATTAAATTAATGATGAGTAACAATTGTTTTTATATCAATTTATTAAAGGAGGAAACAAACATAAAAAAGGAGAAATACTTAAATGCGAAAGAAAAAAAATGCCGAATTGGAAAAAATAATTCAAGAATTGGAAGAAGCTCGGCTTTTAGCACTTAAAAATGAATCGCCTTCGGCAGCTATTTCCGCTTCAATGGGCAAAGCCAAAGTTATTGCACTTTTGCAAGATAAAATAAAAGAAGGCGGAGAAGAAGCCGAAAAATATAAGCAAATTCTTGTTGATTTTGTTTAACAGTTATTACTTCAATAAAAGTTTTTTATCATGACATATTTTAATTCTCCATGGGCAGATAGTTTACAACTGGATGATGGTACAATTGTGTCTTCATCAGAACAACTAAGAGCCTATCTGCGTGAACATGATTTATCGTTAAGCGCTGATTATTCGGAGGTCTGGCGACAAAAACGCAAAGCCGGACAAGAAACTGCTCGCCGCAAAGAACTCTTTGCGGCTTTTTTACACAACTACAAAAGGAGTATTTGGAATGCAAAATTCAAAAAAAGATATTACCGGCCGGACGGTCATTGATACCGCCGCTTCGGAAGAAAAAGACTCAAAAGCAGTTGCGGATATGTATCTGGAACTGCCAAGGTCTTACAAAAAGGAATATGCTGCAGTTTTTAAAACGTTGCCGCCGGCTCTGCGCCAATATTTGCACGAGCGGGAAAGCGAAATAGAACGCGGTTTTTCTAAAATTAATAATGAGTTGAATGCCAAACGGTGGATAGACGATATTTTTGGCTGTCGCGCTGAACGTTTGTGCCGTCATGGCATCAAGAAACCTCAGGAATGGATAGAGGCTATGGCTCGAATTGACGATGCTTTAGACTCCGATCCATGTGAAACGTTACGTTATTTAACAGAAGTTTATGGGGTTAAGAATTTGAACTCTGCTTCTGTTTGTCAACCTACGGAATTAAACGAGATTAAATCTCATTTATCACAGTTGGAAAACACCCTGCAAGGGCTTTGTAGTCTGATAAAAGACAGTCATCTTCAATCGCGTAAATTAGAAGAAGCACAAAAAGCTAAAGAAGCAGCGTTTTCTCCTCGTGGTAAAAATTTTCACAAAGATTTATCCGAGCTTTCAACCCGCGAGGTGTTGGAACTCAAAATGTCCGAATATGATTAAATTTTTTAGCAAAGGAATATAATATATGCCTAATACCGATTATAACGATATTTTAACCACAACATTAGAAAGTCGCTCCGGCAAATTGGCTGATAATGTAAGTGAAAATTCAGCTCTTTTGAATCGTCTTAAAAATAAAGGTAAAATTCGGCCTGTTTCCGGCGGTTCCAAAATTATTGAAGAACTGGAATATGGTGAGGGTGACATGACTTGGTATTCTGGATACGATACCATCAGTTATACGCCCAAGCAATTGTTTTCTGCGGCAGAGTTTAGCCTAAAACTTTGTGCCGTTCCCGTAGCAATTTCCGGTGAAGATATTCTCAAAAACTCCGGTCGCGAACAGGTTATTGATTTGTTCGAAAAGCGCGTTGACAATGCCATGAAGACCATGAGTAACAAGATGGCAGCTGCTGTTTATGGTGATGGTACCGAGGCAGCCGGAAAGTCTATTGGTGGTTTGGCTCTTTTAGTGGCAGATAGTCCTGCAACGGGTACGGTTGGCGGAATTAATCGTGCCGCTTCCGGTAATGAATTTTGGCGCAACAAGTCAATTACTCTGAATACCGCTCTTACTTCAGACACAATCCGCAAAGAAATGGACAAGATGTATTTGAGTTTATGCCGAGGCTCAGATAAGCCCGATTTGATTGTCTGTGGTAATGAGCTTTACAGTATGTACGAAGCATCTTTGATGCCGCAACAGCGTTTTGTTGATAACAAATTGGCCGATGCCGGTTTCCAAAATCTTAAATTCAAAGGTGCAGATGTTGTTTTTGACGGTGGTCAAAATGGACGTTGTCCGGAAAATAAAATCTATTTTCTCAATACTGATTATATCTATTTGCGCAACCATAAAGAACGCAATATGAAAGTTATTGGTGGCGAACGTATGGCTATTAATCAAGATGCTTTGTATAAAATTATAGGTTGGGCCGGTAATATGACGATGTCAAATGCTTCTTTGCAAGGTGTTCTGATTAATCATACATCATCGGCAACTGAATAAATTTTTTTATTAGCAACAACGCCTTTCCTGTTCAGACAAGGGAAGGCGTTGTTGTTATAACGGGAGAGTAAAATGGATTTTACCAGTTTTAATAATTTTGCGATTGCACCATCTTCGGAAGATGGTGTTGTCGCACGTTTTTATGATCGTACAATTAAAACAGAAAAATTGGATGCCCATGGTTTTCCGGTTTTTGCAGAAGTATGTTTTTGCGAAATTCGTTTGAAGGATAATGTTTCGGAGGTATTCGATCAACCGGCTACTATTGATAAAATTCGTCGTTTTCCGAAAGAGTATGCTCATTATCAACAAATTCGCAAACAAGCGGCAGAAGGTACTCCGTTAGAGCAGTTTGCTTTTTTGAGCAAACCGGAAATAGAGGCATTGAAGGTGCGTGGTATTTACAGTGTTGAGAGTTTGAGCGCCTTAAATGATGAACGAGCTAATTCTCTTGGAATTATCAAAGAGCGTAATCAAGCGCGTAAGTTTATAGAACAAGCGCAAAATAATCAATGTATTGAAAATTGGCGACAGAAAGAAGAACAGTACTTAGCACGGATAGCTAAACTTGAAGAAGATATTGGCCTATTAAGAAAAATATACGGCAAACACAAAATATAAAATAAAGGAGGATTCAATTGAAAAATATTTTAGGTATATGTCAAGATGTTGCGGCTCTTGTAGCCACTCAACCTCCGCAAGATTTGTTTTCGCCAAGCTCTCAACAAGAGGCCGTTTTTCTCAGTTTGGTAAAAGATACACTGGATAGCCTTCTTCGTTATGGTGATTGGCCGGAATTAACGAGAGAAGGTTATTTTGTCACTCGCCAAGGCTGTCGAGATTATTTGATTGCCGATTTTTGCCCCGATTTTTACTGCTTGCTTAATAATACTGTTTACATCAAGGACAGTTCGGAAAAAATTATTGGAGCAATAACTCCCGAGCAATGGATGCAAGAAAAATACCTTTGTTGTCCCTCTCTTAATCTAAAATTCAAAATTCAAGGTGGATTTATCAAATTTTTGACAACACCTCCTCAAGATTTGAAAATCGTTTTTCAATATCGCTCCAATGCAACGGTTTTGGAAGGAGGAAAAAATTTTGTCGGACAAGAAAAGCCTGTAGTCACCAGTAATACGGATATTCCGATTTTTGATGAATTTTTGGTAAGAAAAGGGCTGATATGGCGTTGGCTCAAACGTAACGGTATGGATTATGCCGAAGAATATAATGAGTATGAAAAAAATTTACGTCGTTATTTTGCCGCAGATTTGGCAGTTGGTGACATATCACTTACCGGTAATATGTTTAAATCAGGGTTAGGGGAGGTGAATATTCATGTTGCAACAACAGATTAATCGCCGAACCAAATCTCAAAATTATACTCTTTCAGCACCGATTGGAGGTCTAAACGTACGAGATAGCCTTGATACTATGCCGGAAACAGATGCCATAGTTATGGATAACTATTTACCGCAAGACACCAAAATTATTTTGCGTAAGGGATATGTTCCTTATGTTAAACTTGGCGAAAAAATTGAAACTCTGCTAACTTATAATTCGGCAGAAAAAAAATATTTTTTAGCTTGTGGCGGAGGAAAAATATGGGACATCAGTTCTTCGGTAGAAGTTACACAGCTTAAAGATAAATTATCAATATCAGATTGGCAGTACTGTCAGTTCAAAGATCGCCTGATAATGGTCAATGGTGCGGATAAGCCGCAAGTTTTTTACATCAAAGACAATGAACCGGTTGTTGAAGATGCAGAGTTTGAAGGCGAAGGATTACTAACGAACAAATTGATTAACGTTGCCACCATCAAACAGCGGTTATTTTTTGTTGAAAAAGGATCATTAAAAGCATGGTACGGTGATGAAGTTGGCAATATTCAAGGCACATTGATAAAGTTTGATCTTTCAACCATCATGCGTCAAGGCGGATACTTAATGTCTATTTGTTCGTGGACACAGGATGGTGGACACGGCATAGATGATTTAACGGCATTTATTTCATCAGAAGGAGAGGTTGCAATTTATTCCGGAAGTGATCCGTCCAATATTGATGATTGGAACCTGCGAGGTGTTTATCGCATGAGTAAACCGGTTGGTTACCATTGTGCTATGCAATATCAAGGTGACATCGTCATTATTTCGGAAGATGGCTATATCCCTTTGTCTAAAGCTTTGTCACTAGATAAAGCCAATGCTTCACAAATTGCTTTTTCTGATAAAATTCGCGGATTAGTACTTAACCGTACGCTTCACGGAAAATATAAACGAGGTTGGCAAAGTATCATTTATGGGCGTATGGGCTATGCTCTGTTTAATGTTCCGGTTGCCGAGCAATATGAACAACATGTTGTTAATGTTAATAGCGGTGCATGGTGTCGGTTTACCAATATCAGATCTCATTGTTGGGGTTTGTTTCAGGATAGACTTTATTTCGGGTCAGACAAATCAGTGTTCTTATTTGATGAAGGATATTCAGATAATACAATTCCGATATGCGGAGTTGTTGAACAAGCATATTCCAATCTTGGCTCAGCAAATTTAAAAAAAATCCAATTGATAAATCCGCGTACCAAAGCATCAACCAGATTTGCATTGGTTGTATATACCAATATGGATTTTGAAGAACGTAATTTAGCTTATGCTGAAAATATTAATCATGCAACTTTGAGTAAATGGAATCACCTTAAATGGAGTTCGTTAAAAAACCCGATTGGCACAAAATGGGCAACTCTTAAAGGAAAAATTCAATCACAATGGATTGCTAATTCTGCGACCGGATTTAAGGCTAGTGTAGTATTTAAAACCAAAACTCGAGGTAATTTGATTGAATGGTATGATACGGGGTTCAGATATGAGCAAGGAAACAGCATCTTGTAAAATAGTTGCCGACAAAGGAAATGTAATCACTCGTTTTGTTTGTGCGGGGCTGGGATATGACACCGATTGGTTAGATGAGCATTTTACAATAGGTTTTATGCAGGGTGATCGTTTAATCGGGGGATTGATTTATCACAATATTCGTCCGCAACATGATGTGTGGTGGACATTGTATACCACAGATAAACGTTGGTGTAATAAGCGGATTCTTAAATTTATTTTTGGGTTAGCATTTGATTATTTTGCTTGTAGACGTATCAGCATGTCTGCAGATGCAGATAATGTGGCTTGCCTGAGGCTTGCTCTCAAACTTGGCTTCAAGGCGGAGGGATTGTTGCGGCAATATCGTGATAACGGCAAAGATTGTATAATTATGGGAATATTAAAAAACGAATATAAACAGAAAGGAATAAACAGATGTCAAAAAGTGTAGGAAAATTATTGGGAGCAGGCAACTCTAAAGCCAAAACATTTGCTAGCGAACAACAATATTTGAACTATCTCAACAAATATGATACGTCAGATGTTGATAATATCTATAAAAATATGGCGCTTTACGGAAATCAATTAAGCTCAACTTTAGCCAATCGTCCCGAATACATTTATTCAATAGATGGTTCAAATCTAGCAGCTCACAAGGCCGAAACAGCCACCTATAATCAGGCCGCATCAAAATTAGCCTCAGAGTTTGAAAGTCGCCGTCGTCAACTGGAAACCAGATTGCAGAATCAAGGTTTTTCACCTAATTCAGAAACATATCAAAATGCTATGAAAAATCTTGAAAGTGCGCAAAACAGCGCCTACGTTGATGCTGCATATGATAGTGTTCAGGCCGGACAAGATGCTTTTAGCAATAGCTTGAACAACCAATTAGCGGTAGCCAATTTTCAAAATTCAGCGCGACAATTGCCAATTACAGAACTTCAGAATTTGTTGCAAAATCAATATAGCGGATATGATATTGCTAATCAAATTTTTAATGTTCAACAAGGAAAAGATACCAGAATTAACAAGTTTCAAAATCAAAATGCCACCGAGCAATTTAATTTCGGAACTAATGCTCTTCTTGGTGGTGGTAAATTATTTGCCAGTGCATTTTCAGATAAGCAGTTGAAAGAAAATATTGTTCAGGTTGGACGACTTTATAATGGCCTGCCGGTTTATTTGTTTACTTATAAAGGTGACAATGAACCTCGTTTGGGACTTATGGCTCAAGATGTACTATCTGTTAATCCGGAAGCAGTTTCGATTGATAATAGCGGCTACTTTAAAGTTAATTATGCTTTGGCTTGCGAGCAACAAGTATGCGTAAAATAGTAAGTATTAAGATATGGCTGTTGCTGATTGCCATGCTGATAATAATCGGAGTTGCACTTATCAGCCCCGAACATTCCGAAACAGTAGCCAGAGCATTTATAATGTTGCTCAATGTGTCGGTATAAACCATGTTAAAGCTATTTTGGTTGGGTTTGATTTTGGCATTGTGTGCCACTTCATATTTATTAGGAACCTCACAATGTCAGTTAAACTTTTTCAAACAACAGTCAGGAGTAGAAAATCATGTCCGACGGCAAACAGCCGCAATTCATGCCAAGCCTAATGCTCGGCGTGATGCTTTGCTTGAACTCATGCGCCGCGGTAAATTATAGTTTTTGCCCTATTTATCCGTTAGCCGGAGCAGATGTTGCTTCAGAACTGGAGCATCTGTCTGCCGAAGAATATCCCGATACTTGGGAATGGATAGGTCGTATCGACAAGCTGCGGCAAGAACTTGAAATATGTAAACAAACAACAGGAGATTAATATGCCATACGACAGTAACGGGCATTTTACCCGTATTCATAATTGGGAAAATGATAGAATTAATGATATTGATATTGTAACCGATAATCACGATGAAGAAGATAATAATTTTGCCCAAGGATTAAATCTGGCTTTTTTGCGCGACGGTAGAACGCCGATGGAAGCTGATTTGGATGTTGGCAATTTCAAAATCAAAAATTTGGCAGATGGTCACAATAGTCATGATGCCATAACCAAAAATCAATTAGATAATGTCAAAAACGACTTAATCGCCGATATTAAGAGTAATGTTAATACATTATCACGTATCGGAGATATAAAAGTTTCGCTAAGAACAGACAATCATGACAACTGGTTGCTCTGCGACGGTCAGGCTGTTTCACGTAGTGAATATGTCGATTTATTTGCTCTGATAGGTACCAATTTTGGAGTTGGTGATGGAATTAATACATTCAACATTCCGGACTACCGAGGCAAGTTTTTGCGTGGTTTAGGTGGTGATTCTGCATCAGATATATATACGACACAAGAAGAAGGATTGCCCAATATTTCCGGTCGTATTTGGACAGATCGCAACAGTAATATCAACTCATCCTTTCCCACCGGCCCGTTTTATGTAGATACCAAAAATTCAACAGGTAACGGTACCGGTAATACAGCAACTCAGACATGGACAGTTTATATGGACGCATCCCGCGCTAACAATATTTACGGTCGTTCCGAACATGTTACGCCGATTAATCAGGCTGTTAATTATTTTATCAAAGCAAAGGAGGAATAAATGAGCGGAGTATTACATCCCAACGGAATAACTGTCCGCCGTGGTGACAGTTTTACAAATAATCTGCATTTTAAAGATGAAATCGGCAATATCGATTTAACAGGATTCAAATTAAAGTTGAGTGCCGCAACAGAAAAGGGAGTTAAAGTATTAGAAAAAGAAGGCGTTGTTTCTGATGCTTTACATGGTTTGGCTGTTATCGAATTACTTCCGAAAGATACTGATATTGCGGAAGGATGCTATCAGGCAGATATTCAGATTAACCTTCCAAATGGACAAATTCATACAATATATCCTCAAAATATTAATAGCTTGGCTTATTTGAAAATTACCCCTCAAGTAACGGAGTAATAAAATGACAGTAACAAACGAAACAGATAAAATACGTCAGATTAACGTTATAATAGAACCATCCAAAACTATTGATGTCAGTTTTTATAAAAACAATAATGCTGATGTAAATATGAGTTGTATTTATATCAAATCCGGTCAGCAAGAAATACAAGATTATACCGATAACGTATGCAAGCCGAATATATATAATTATATCATCGACGAAGTAGATAAAGCTATTTTACCGTTGTTAGAAGAAACCAAAACGTATGCCAAATCAGCACAAGATAGTGTTCGTGAATGTATAGATACTGTTTCCGGTTTAAACATGGAAGATATTATTGCTATTGAAGCCAATTCTCGAATAGAGGCCGATAAGGCACTTCAAGATTCGTTAGATAACGCTTGCCAAAATCTGGAAACCAACATCGCTCAAAAAGCAGATAAAATAACCGTCTATGATAAGGAAGCAACTGAAGCATTACTTTCTGTTAAAGCAGATTTAGATAGTCCGCAATTAAGTGGAATCCCGACAACACCGACAGCTTCGTTAAATGCCGATGACTTGCAAATTGCCAATATAGCTACGATACGAACATATATTTCTGAAAGCTTTAGTGCTAATAATCTTTATCGAACCATGACCCTAACGGATACACAATGGTGTTGTGAGTGGTTTGCTGATGAAGCTAAAACACAACGTGTCTGGATAGAACAAGGTGGAGTATTGAAAAAAAATGGCACATCTGGTCTTTCACAATATATCATCACTTTTTTGGTGCCGTTTAGCAATAATAATTATTATTTTAGTCGTTCGGAAGAACATTATTATGAAGGTGTAATTAGTACTTGTCGAGCTTGGACAGGTCATCAGGGCAAATCGACAACAGGAATAAAATATATAATAGATAACAATTATGTATCAAGCAGTTGTTGGTATGCTTGCGGAAAATAGGAGGTCAAATGCTTGGAGATAAAATAAATTTTTCTGATATTTCCGCGTGGAAAAAAGCGCGTGTGCAATTAGATGAAAACAAGGAGTATATCAGCCCAAAACATATAATATGCGATAATACCGGTAATGCTGTTGGAGGATATTACGAAGTTGTAGCCATAGATGAGGATACAATATTTCAAAAAAATAAACAAATAGCAGAATTACAAACATATCTTAATAATACAGATTGGTATATTTTGCGTCACGCGGAAACCGGAGCAATAATCCCCGATGGTGTTCTTAAAGATCGTCAATTGACTAGAGAAAAAATATCAACACTGCGAGAGGATAAATAGTCGATGGAAAATCTTATAATTTTTGGCGGAGCCTCAGGGATTGCCGCCATTTTTGGTTTTATCGGAATGTTGATAAAAGTTGGAGAATGGAAAGCTCAAGTTGATATTCTGCACGACGGAATAAAAGCTACCGATAATAAAACAACCGGCTTGGCATTAATGCAAAATCAACAAAATGTTTTGCTTGCCGAAATAAAGGTAAAACTGGATCTTCTTATTGAAGATAATCAGAAAAAAAGGAGAAAAGCGGTATGATTGACGAATTTGAAGCCATACAGAGGCTAAGTTTGCATGAGGGAATACGCCTGCAACCATATCGTTGTCCTCGGGGCTTTTTGACGATTGGCATCGGACGCAATCTTGAAGCTAACCCGTTAAGTCGAGAAGAGATTAAAGTATTGGGCCGTCGCGATTTGAGTAGTGGAATAACTCGACAAGAAGCTTTTTTCTTGTTGCGAGGAGATATTAGGCGGACAATAAATTATTGTCGCAAAAAAATTTCGTTTTTTGATAAGTTGGATGATGAGCGGCAATATGTTTTGGTCGATATGGCTTTCAATTTGGGAATTGGCGGTCTTTTAAAATTTCAAAAAATGTTATATTTTATCGGGAGCGGTAATTATCGACAAGCAGCTACAGAAATGTTATCAAGTTCTTATGCTCGTCAAGTTAAATTGCGAGCAGAACGTTTGGCTCAAACGTTGCATAGTGGCAAATGGCATTTATAAATATCTTTTATCAAGAAAATCCTGCCTGATTACAGGCAGGATTTTAAAATGATTTCAGCCAATACAAAAAATCAATAGGATACTATTTTTGAGCAACTTTCTGTGGCTGATTTTGGGCAAACATAGATTTATAAGTAGACTTAATACTTGCAATCTTGTTCTTAAAGTTAGCCAGATTAGTACCCGATAGATTTTCTCCTGTCGATGCCTTTATGGTACGCGGATTTACACGTCTTCCGTTTTGAATTACTTCATAATGCAAATGCGGTCCGGTCGAGCGTCCGGTAGAGCCGACATAGCCGATTAGCTGACCTTGTTTAACGCGTACTCCCGGTCTTATACCTCTTGCAAATCCTTGCATATGTCCATAAGCAGTGGAAAATTCAGAATTATGGCGAATTTTGATATAATTTCCATAAGAACCATAATATTTTGCAGCTTGTACCACTCCGTCACCACCTGCATAGATAGCGGTTCCTCGCGGAGCAGCATAGTCAACACCCCAGTGAATTTTATATTTACGCAAAACTGGATGAAAACGACGACCAAACGGTGAAGATATTCTAGCGTTTTTGAAAGCCATCGGCTTACGATCAAGTGTCTTTTTCAAAGCCTGTCCTTTTTCTGTATAATAATCAACTTTTCCGGCTTTATCTTGGAAACGATATAAAGCGATTCGATCATTACGTAAAATAAGCGCTGCATAAAGAATATTACCGGATTTAATGGTTTTTCCTTCTTTATCAATATAATTTTCATAAATGATTTCAAATTTATCTCCGCGACGAACATCTCTGCGAAAATCTACCGAATATGAAAAAATAGATATAAAATTATGAACAACGCGAGCCGGTATACCTTGTTTTTGCATACTCGTACCAAGTGTTCCCTCAATAATTCCTGTTGCATTATTAACTTCTTCAATCATTTCATCTTTTTGAAGTTCAACTTCAAATTCGTCATTTTCATTGAGGTAAGCAATTACACGTTCTCCAATTCCTGTTTCAATAACAAAGGTATTAAGACGTACAAATTCTCCACTGGAAGAGCGTATTGTATAATTGACATGGAGTTTTTGACCAATTTTAAGATTTCGCGGATCAAATTCTTTTCTCAATTCGGCAAAAACATCATTTGCAACGGCACGGCTCAACCCAATCCCTTGTAAAACAGAAATGAGAGTGTCACCTTTTTGGACAACAATATCTTTATCAATTTCTTTTTCTTGAACCAGAGCATTAACAGTTGAAAACAAATTTTTTATATTTTCAATTGAAGCTTCCGGATAAACGGTTTCTGAATTGGATAGATTATGAACCACATTGTTTTCAACCATCAGATAGCTCATGCGCTCATTATTGGCGACGGAAGCTTCAACATTATTGTTGGTCAAAGATAATATAAAAGCAAATGTAACAGCCATGGCATATGCTATAGTAACAATTTTTTGGCGGCTACGTTGTTTTATGTTTAATTTAACAAGTTCCTTAATAGACATATTTTCTCACAAATTTTAAAACAAACACAACAAATAAGATGAAAACTTACCACTCCATTGTCGCACAATATACAACCCCGTTTAAAAATATAAAGCATTTTCTAAGGGTTATGTGTATAATTTAACATAATACAACAAAGTTATGAAGAAAATATAAAAAATATTAAAAAAAGACTTGCATTTATAAATATTGTTGGCTATAAGATAACACGAACCGCAAATGGGGGTGTAGCTCAGTTGGTTAGAGCG
>JAFTLF010000015.1 GCA_017452885.1 Alphaproteobacteria bacterium | reverse complement strand
TCAGCGTAAAGGCTTTGTTACATGGTATTGTGGCTCCCAGTTCGATTGAAATTATTCAGCCTTCGGTGTATTTATTTACTGATTATGGGTCTAAAAAAGAACAGCCGGAAAGTATTAGCCAAAAAAAAGCCGAATATTATTTTGATGTGATGCAGGATTTTTTGGAACGTTTCAATTCTGAGGATAATTCATATCCTGAGAGCTATATTAATAACATCAATATTGAGGATGCTTCTGTTGAATTTCATGAGGTTGACATTGGCAAAAAATGGGTGTTGTCAGATGTAAACTATAATTTTGAGCGAAGGTTGACAGGCTTGTCGACTTCAATCAAAGCCGGTATGGTATCCAACAATCGCCCGTCATCTGTCGGCATGGAGTTGGTTTATCGTCCGTCTGTAAATAAGGTCGCTCTCCAATTTTATTTTTCTGATATAATTCCCGCAGATTTGTTAGAATTTATTACTTCAAAAACACGTAAAAATACCTATAAAATAAATATTCCGATAAACGGTAAAATAGAAGCTCTGGTAAATTTAAACGAAGTTGTAAAAAATAAAAATAATTTATTAAAAAGCGTTGACACTTCAATTGAAAGTATTCGTTTTGCATTGGAGGGCGGTAAAGGAGTATTTAATCTTAGTCAGGATGAAACCCAAGATTATAAAATCAGTTCTATCGTACTCAAAGGGGAAGTTTCCGGCGGTCTTGATAAAATTAGTATCAAAGATGCAGTGGTTGAACTTGATGGCCAAAAAGCTTGGTTAGGGGTGGAGGCAAGCGGTTTAAAAGATTATATACTCAAATCATCTCTGCAAAATTTACGATTAACATTGTCAGCCAAAATCAAGGAATTAAAGACAGATCTTTTATATAAATATTGGCCTCAGTTTATTGCTAATAATGCTTGGAATTGGTGTCGTTCCAGTCTATCAGCCGGAAAACTTAAAGATGCTGAATTTTATTTTGATTTTGCAGCAGATTCCAATTACAACAAATTAGAGTTTGCTAATTTAACCGGAACAGCACGTGCAGAAGGTGTTAGTGTACATTATTTGAATGATATGCCTAAAGTTAATGATATATACGGTCGTGTTAACTTTTTTAAAGACAAGCTGCAAATGTATTTTGATAAAGGTGTTTCCGCAGATGTCATTTTAAACAAAGGCTATATAGAACTATATGATTTAAATAAGGATGATAATTTTGCCAAAATTAGTATTGACGGTTCAGGGGGCATATCGGATATTTTGCGCCTTATAGACCATCAGCCGCTTGGTTTTACATCTCAAATGGGGATTAATCCGGATAGTATCAAAGGAAGCGCGAATGTTAAGCTTGGTTTGGATTTTGAGTTAAAGAAAAATCTTTCTCCTCAAGAAGTTAAAGTAGATGTTGTTGCAGATATTCACGATGCTATAGTCAATAATATAATTGATAATAAAACCATTGAAGCTAATCGTTTAAATTTAGCAGTAAATAATAAATGAATGGAAATATCAGGAGTTGCTAACTTTGACGGCATCCCTCTGAATTTGAAGTGGAATGAAATTTTTACGGATAAAGATTATTTGCGCCGTTATCAACTAAGCTTTAATTTCGATGCCAATCTCAAACAAAAAGCAGGTATCGACTTTCAAGCATTGAGCGCGCCGTATATTCGAGGTTCAATTCCGACATTGGCAACCATAACCGTATACAAAGATGATAAAATGGAGATAGATATAGACGGCAATCTTCAAGGAGCCGGTATAGATTATTCTTTCTTAGGGTTTAAGAAAAAAAATGGTGAAGAAGGTGTTATTGGTAGCAAAATTTTATTAAAAGAAGGAAAGCTTATTTCCATACCTTCTTTTTCTCTTTCCAAGCCAGGTTTCAGCCTTAAAGGTAAGATTGATTTAACTCCGGATGGAAAAGTCAAATTAATAGATGTCGGCAGTATCAAAGGACCGGATACGGATGCTCGTGCAAGAATTGAGATAATAGATGAAAATAATGTTAAAATCGTCGTGTCCGGCAAAAGTTATAATCTGGCACCTTTCTTTAATAAAGATGAAGACGAAATAAAGGCTGATAAAGAACGTCGTCGCCAGATGAGTTTAAATGATGCTCTCAATCGCAATAAAAAAGATGAAAAAGATAGTTGGGAGGATGTGCCTAACACTGATATTAATATAGCAGTTGACAGTTTATGGACCAATAAAAATGTGGCTATTCATAATTTTGCCGGTACAGCAAAATTGAAAAAAGGTATTGGTGTAGAAGAAATGCACCTTATCGGTAATTTTGCTTCATCGCGTAAAAATGGCAAAATATCCAACTTAAAACTTGATTATGTGCCGCGCCCGCAAAAAGAATATCTTTTAACGATTGAAAGTAATGATGCCGGTTCAACTTTAAAGTTTTTGCGCTTATATGATAATATGCGTGGTGGTCGTTTGAGCATAAATGCCAAGCGCAATATCGATAAAACTTTTGTTGGACATGTTAAAATACGTGATTTCAATGTGTATAAAACCCCTGTTTTTGCAAAATTGCTTACTGTTGCTTCGTTAACTGGAATGGTTAATTTGTTGACAGGGGAAGGCATTGCTTTTTCGCATTTTGATGCACCATTTGTATACGCCGACAAAATACTCGAAATTGAAGAAGGGCGCGCTTTTGGTAATGTTGTCGGTATAAGTGGTAGCGGTACTTATTCAATGAAATATCAAGATTTTGATATTAAAGGGATGATTGCACCTGCTTATGGTTTGAATACTTTTATCGGAAGCATTCCGTTGGTTGGTAGTTTATTGAGCGGTAAAGATGGAACAGTTTTTGCTGCTAATTACAGCATTAAAGGAGATGTTGATGATCCCGACATCGGATTTAATCCTCTTTCGGCTCTTAGTCCCAATTCATTAAAAGAGTTGGTTAATTCAACTTTTGGAAAACAGGATGAGTAAGAGAAAATATCTTAAAATAGGAATAGATTTTCATGGCGTTATAAGCCAAAATCCGGAGTATTTTAAGGAATTGGCTCATGAACTGATACATCGAGGACACGAGGTGCATATTATTACCGGCGGACCTTGCCAAAAAATTGAGCAAACACTCAAAGAAATGGAATTTTGCTATACTCAAGCATTTGCAATTCTTGATCATTATGAAGGAATGGGAATGGTGCAACACTGCAATGACGGCAGTTTTCATATAGATGATGAGTTGTGGGATAGTGCAAAAGCAAAGTACTGCCAAGATTATAATATCAATTTGCATATTGACGACAGCAAAATTTATTTGCAATATTTTAAAACTCCTTATTGCCATTATGAGGCTGATGCACAGATTTGTACTCTGGACGGAGAGCCATGTCTTGATTTTCGGTGTCCTGTAACTAAAGTGGTTGATGATATTGAGAATTTGTTTATCTGCTAACTTTTTATTTAGATATTTCCATTATTAAGTTAAACAAACAACCGAGAGAAGAAATGATGATACATGAAGAAATCGTGCATGTTTGTGGCATTCCCAAAAAGCTGATTATTTTTTTACACGGTTATTTGGATGATTGTTCATCACTTGATGCCAAGTTGCTTCCGTTTCGTGAAAACTTGCATGATCGTGCGTTACATATTCCTCAAGCTCCGCATAAGTGCGAAGTAGGCAAGGGGATGCGTCAATGGTATTCAATGTATCGGTTTGACCCGAATTATGAACGTCGAGACGTTAAGACTTTTGACGATTTTTTATGCTATTATGATCGTATGGGGCTTGGTTTGGAGGAAACGTATCAATATTTGTTACCCTATATAGAACAAACTCTTTCCGAATACAATCTTGATTACAATGATTTGATATTATGTGGCTTTTCTCAAGGTGCAATGGTGGCTTTATATACCGCGTTGATAAATCCGCATAAAATTTCCGGATTAGTTAGCTTTAGCGGAATTTTGGCAGGACATCAGCGAGTTTTAAAGTATGCCAAAAATAATCCTGATACTTTACTCATACACGGAAAATCAGATAAATCCCTTCGTCCGGAAGCTTTGCGTTTTACGGAAAAACAGCTTCAAAGCCTAGGATGCAGCGTACAAACCCACATATTCAATCACTGTGATCATGAGTTGAATGAGGAAGGTTTGCGCATCGCATCTGAGTTTGTTAATCAGCATTCAGGCACTAAATAAAAGGTTGTGCAACAATCATGCCGCCGCGATCCCATAAATAATTTTTATCTCGTTCAATTTGTAAGGGGGAATCTTTTCCGATATTACGTTCAAAAATTTCTCCATAATTTCCATAGTCTTTTATGTATTTTTTTGCCCATAAAGGTTGTAATTCAAATTTTTTCCATAATTTATCATCAATACCCAATAAGTTGGCAACTGATGAATCACGTACCCCGATAACGCTGTCAATGTTTTTTGAAGAAATTTCATTTGCTTCGGCAAGTTTAGGTGCGTTAATAATCCATTTAGCAATTGTTTTAAGGGTGGGGTTGGCATAGTCAATATAAGCATAAATCGGCAAAACGGAAATTTCTTCAGGAAGAATGGATATTTTTGTATTTTTTGCCACCGGAGATGTTGCAAGACCACGCAAATATATCTGGCTACCACTTACCAATTCGCAACGATTAAGATAAAAAGCTTCACGCACAGCCGTGGCAGATATAAACGGGAGAATTTTCAACTCTAAGCCAAAGCGATGATTATAGGCGCGCAAAGTCTCTTCATAAGGGGAATTTTGTAATACACAAACTTTTTGACCGCGAAATTCTTCCATAGAAGACGGCATAACATCCGGAGTATTGATGGCAAAAACTTGCTTATCATAATACAGAACATCAATAGGACTGATATTGGTACTAATTTCTGTCTGAGCCGATATACTGGTATTTCCCAACATAATGTCAATTTTATTATTTGCCAAAGCTTGATGAATTTTATTGGTTGGAACATTTTTAAGAGCAAAATTCTCGCTATCACCAAAAATAGCTAAAGCAAACATTCGACAAATATCCGCATCAATACCTCGTCGAATTTTTTCTTTATCCGTAAAAGCAAATGTTTTTGTGGCAGTATCTGTTCCGCAGATAACTTTGCCGCGAGTCTTGATATAGCGCAATCCGGCATCAGCAGCTGTTGCGGAAAAACTGACCAGACAACATAATAAGACCAAAAAAAATGCGTTTAGTTTCATTTTGTTAACCAATTTTTGTTAAATTAATTCATAACAGTTTCTACTATAAGGTAAAATTTATGAAAAGTAATCTTTTTTTACGAGTTATTATCGTCCTTTTATTTTTGTTTGGAAATATTTCTGTTCAGGCAGCAGCTCTTTTGCCCGATGCTGCGCAAAAATGGGCTGATAAAAATGGTCGATTGTTGCTCGAAACTTTTCGTGAACCTGATTTGTCTGTTCGTTATGCCAAATTAGATGAGTTGTTTATTCGCTTTGTTGATTTAGATTATGTTTCTCAATTTGTTATGGGCAAATATTGGCGACAAATGAACTCTGAACAAAAAGAAACATACAGAGGTATTTTCAAACGCTATGCCTTGGCAACATATAAAAGCTTTCCGCTAGATTTTGTAAATAATCTGACTTATACGGTTGGAGATGCTATTGAAGAAAATGGTTTTACCATCGTTTCTGCGACAGTTACGGTAACACTTGATGCTAATAGCGGTCCGCAGAATTTTTTATTGCAGTTTCGTTTGCATAATAACAAAGGAGTAATTCAACTTGTTGATATTAAATTTGCCGAAAGTAGTTTGATTCTATCTTTTCGTAGTAAATTTTATGAACAATTGGCAGAATTAGAAGGTGAAATAGAATGGTTTCTTGAAGATTTTGAAACAACAACCTATTCGCTTGAGCAAAATAATAAAAGAAAATTAGGACTTAAAGAATAATAAACGTATAAAATATCCTTGAATTTATACTATAAACCTTATAATATCCAAAACTGGTTTTTTAAATTTCTATATAGGCTTTAAGTTATGAATAATACCAAAGTCAGATTTGCGCCCAGTCCGACCGGCTATATGCACATCGGCAATACTCGCACAGCTGTTTTTAACTATTTATTGGCAAAAAAACTTGGTGGCAAGTTTATGTTACGTATTGATGATACGGATACTGCCCGTTCAAAAAAAGAATATGAAGATGCTTTGCGAGATATTTTGCTATGGTTAGGGTTTAAGTGGGATGAAGAAGCTCGTCAGTCAGCTCGTATGTCACGTTATGATGAAGTTGTTGCCAAGCTAAAGGCTGAGGGGCGGGTATATGCTTGCTATGAAACGGCCGAAGAATTGGAGGTTATGCGCAAACGTTTGATGAACAAGGGACTGCCGCCGATTTATGACCGTAAGGGCTTAAGTTTGACCGCGGAAGATATTGCTCGTTATGAAGCCGAGGGTCGCCGCCCGCATTATCGTTTCAAATTAGAAGCCGGCATCATTGAATGGGATGACATGGTGCGTGGGCATTGCAAATATGATGCAGTCAACCTTGCCGATCCGGTAATTATCCGTGAAGACGGAAGTTATCTTTATCATCTACCTTCGGTTATTGATGACGCAGATTTCGGTATCACTCATATTATCCGTGGCGAAGATCATGTTACCAACACGGCTTCGCAGGTTCAGATGTTTAAGGCTTTAGGAGCCCCATTGCCGGTATTTGCACATTTACCGCTTTTGACCGGTAAGGAAGGAAAATTATCCAAACGTCTAGGCTCTTTAGGTGTTCGTGAATTGCGTGCAGAAGGAGTGGAGGCAATGGCAATCAGCTCTTTCTTAGCCAAATTGGGAACATCAGAATCAATAGAACCTTTTTATGATTTAGATGCCCTTGCAGATAGTTTGGATTTGAGCAAACTCGGTCGCTCACAGCCAAAGTTTGATGAAGAAGAACTCAAAATATTCAACACTCGTTATATCCGTTCATTACCTTATGAAAAAGTCGCTGAACGTGTTGATGTAGACAAAGAGTTTTTTGACGCAGTAAAAGGCAACTTGAATATCCTTTCTGATATTGAAGATTGGAAAACTGTTTGCCATCAAAAAATTAAACCGATAATTGAAGATAAGGCACTAACTGATTTGGCGGCATCTCTTTTGCCTCCTGAGCCATGGAGTGCCGAAACATTCAATATATGGTTAAATGAGGTTAAAACACAGTCCGGTAAAAAAGGTAAAGAACTTTTTCATCCGATTCGCAAAGCTTTAACTGCTGCCGAAAACGGTCCGGAACTCAAGATATTATTGCCGCTCATCGGCAGAGCAAAAGCTTATTCTCGTCTTCTTGGAGAAGAAGCCTAATTTTTAATATTAACATCAGGACAACAAGCAATGACAACAATTTCATTATTTAATACGCTACATCGCCGCAAAGAAGAATTTACACCGATTGATGCTTCAAATGTACGTATGTATGTTTGTGGTCCGACAGTTTATGATCGCGCTCATCTTGGCAATGCAAAAACACCGGTAGTGTTTGATGTGTTGAATCGTTTGTTGCGCCATATATACGGTGACAAACACGTAACATACGTATCAAATATTACCGATGTAGATGATAAAATACTTAACAAACACAAAGAAACCGGTAAACCTATTCGTGAAATTACCGAACAAACATACCAATGGTATGTTGATGATATGGCTAAACTCAATGTAATGGCTCCTGATCATCGCCCAAGGGCTACCGAATATATTGACGAGATGATAGAGCTGGTCAAATTACTACTGCAAAATGGTCATGCTTATGAGGCAGAAGGTCATGTTTTGTTTGATGTTGACTCAATGCCGGGATATGGCTATTTATCAGGTCGTTCAATGAAAGAAATGCTTGCCGGCGCACGTATTGAGGTAGCAGATTATAAGAAAAATCCTGCAGACTTTGTTTTATGGAAGCCCTCAGAGGCAGATCAACCCGGTTGGAATAGTCCGTGGGGATATGGTCGTCCGGGCTGGCATCTGGAATGCTCTGCAATGAGTTCCAAATTACTTGGCAACTCTTTTGATATTCATGGAGGCGGTTCAGATTTGATATTTCCGCATCATGAAAATGAATGCGCTCAGTCTATGTGTGCGCATCCCAATGATAAATTTGCCAATTATTGGGTACATGGCGGTATGTTAATGGTCGATGGTGTTAAAATGAGCAAGTCGCTCGGTAATTTTTATACCATTGATGAAGTTCTGGAAAAAGCACCGGCAGAAGCGCTACGTTTACTGTTTCTTACCACTCATTATCATCAGCCGTTTAATTTTACTTTTGACGGATTGGCTCAGGCAAAGGCAACATTGGATAAGTTTTATAATGCTTTATTGCGAGTTAAAGGGGTTGTTGTTGAACCACAGGCAGATGAACGCATTGTTGAGGCATTAGCTGATGATATGAATACTCCTTTGGCTTTAACATATCTGCATGAAATTGTAGGATTATTAAATAAAGCGGATACAGAAGAAGAGCAGAAAAAATACAAAAGGTTGTTACTTGGCAGTGCCGCACTGCTTGGTATACTGTTTCAGTCACCGGAAGAGTGGTTTAAAGGTGATAGTAATGATGATGCCGAAATTGAAGCTCAAATTGCCGCTCGCGCTCAGGCCAAAAAAGAAAAAAACTATGCCTTGGCAGATGAAATTCGCAACAAGCTCAAAGAACAAGGTATTGTTTTGGAAGATACTCCTCAAGGCACAACTTGGAAGAAAATATAATATATCATAATTTCATCAGAGCAAACCCCTGTTCATAAAAAGAGCAGGGGTTCAGCTGTTTAAAATCTCAAATTGTGCAATCTTCATATTATTTCAGTATTTGTAAATATAATTTTGATGCTTCCCAACACTTAGCAGCATCCCAGCCTAAATGACTATTTACCCCGGGAATAAAAGCCCATTCTTGAGGATTACTATATTTGCTAACGGCTTGGTACGCTTCAGGTTTTTTCCATGGCATAGAAAGAGAGCCATTAGCTTTGAACGGAATTGAATTATCATTATTATAGCCACTTATTGTTGCATAACAACGTTTTATAAAATATTCGGCACCTTGTTGACATATCGTCAAAAGATTATTTTTTTCTTCTGATGGGTTACTAATATTTTTCAGTTTAATAACCATTTTACAATATGCAATTGCTGCATAAGACAAGGGTAGTCCCCATTGAGCAGAGCTTTTTTCATCACAATTTTGTTGACGTTTATTAAATCCTTGAGCTGTTGAAGCATCATTATCTTCATTTTCTTGACTTTTAATCCAATTCTTTTTGTCTGCTTTAATCAGAAAGTTATGATTATCAACCAAAATATTATAATTTAACTGTAAATAGCTATCGCAAGAATCAACGTTTCCTGTGTTAATTTTAATTTGAAAACGATTGTAGCGTCGTGCACCAAATTTTCCGAGAAGATTTTTTTCGAATAACTCAAGTAGCTCAAGACGTTTTTTTACATCTGTCAACGGATTGTCATCCAAAGGTATATCCGCCGCAGCTAACATAACGGAAGCAGAGTCAATGCGATTGGTACATCCGCGAAATTCATCAAGGTAACAATTACGTATAATGCTCAGAGATTTTTTGCAGTAAGTTTGTAGTTTTTGAGCATTCTGAATAAGCGGTTTTCGGTTATATTTACGACAAACTTTATTTTCTTCTTTAGCAAAAAATGCTTTATCATTTTCGGATAGCGCAGACAACATCTTTTGCACGCTGTTAAACGCAGCAATAATACAAGAACAATCCCAATTTGAACCTTTAGGAAACGGAATTTCTTCCCAAGGTCCACAAGTTTGCGGATATATCCCAAGACAATAAAGATAATGAGTCAAATAAACAACCAACTTACATAGAGATTGAGGAAGATCACAGAATTGTTGAGCATATTTTTCAAGTAGCTCTGCACAAAGACGTAATATCTCTCCGTGAGATTCTATTCGTTGATGAACAAACCATTTGTTATCTCTATAAAGAGTCCCTGTATTTGGTCGTTGCCAAAAAACATGAGCAATACCCAAATTTTTCTTAAAACACTTGGGGTTGCTAAGAACACGACCAAAAGCCTGCATTTCTGTTTTGCCCAAATATGTTTGTGCTGTTTTGATGAGGATTTCTTCGTATTTATCGGGATATTTATGTTTTATAAGCTCTGCCATACCGGCATTGTCACGAGGCCATTTACGAGTCATGTGCTTGGCTCCGGCATCCAAAGTAACAGAGGGGATTCCATGTTTAAATTCTAAATCAAAAACCCCTTTATTGTCGGCCAAGTCCCAAAGCTGTTTAAACGATTTTTTATCAAGTTTTTGTTTTAAAAACGGCAAAATATCTGAGTTGTTTACAACATAAGATAATCTATTAAATACCCCACCTTCCAACAGGGTACGAGAGTCTTCATAATTGTCAGCCTCTTTCATTGCATTAATAGTTCTGGTATATTCATTTTTAGAAATTCTTGAGGCTGGCATTATGAGCTATTCCTTTATTTTTGAGAACTTAACCTTTGGAAAATCTTCTTGTGCCTTATTCAAGTGCCAAGCATTGCGAGCCAAAAATACTAAAGCCCCATCATTGTCTTCAGCCAAATTCATCTGATTGGCATCGTTAAATTTTTTCCACTCTGCTTTATCTTCGCAACTAACCCAACGAGCTGTATAATATTGTGTTGGCTCAAACATCACCGGTAAATTAAATTCATTTTTAATTCGGTCGGCCATAACTTCAAATTGCAAAGCACCAACCACTCCAACAACCCATTCAGCACCGACAACCGGTTTAAATACGCTGGCTCCGCCTTCTTCAGCAATTTGTTTAAGAGCATCTCCCAGATGTTTTGATTTGAGCGGATCCAAGGCACGAGCAGACTTGAGAAGCTCCGGAGCAAAAGAAGGAATACCGGTAAAATTAAATTTTTCCCCTTCGGTTAACGTATCCCCAATACGTAATTGTCCGTGGTTAGGAATACCGATAATATCTCCGGCATAAGCATCTTCTGCTAATTCTCGTTCTTGAGCCAAAAACATTACCGGGGTAGGCACTTTAACTTCTTTGCCTGTACGCACTTGTAGGAGCTTCATTCCTCTTTTAAAATGTCCGGAACAAATTCTCATAAAAGCAATACGATCACGATGCTTAGGATCCATATTGGCTTGAATTTTAAAAATGAAACCACTTACTTTGTCTTCATTCGGATTAATAGTTCTTTCTTTAGCGGGATGTGGTCGTGGCGTTGGAGCAATTTCATGCAGACCATTTAAGATTTCACGTACCCCAAAATTATTAATTGCACTACCAAAAAATACCGGAGTGCGAGTTCCATCCAAATAGGCTTGCAAATTAAAAGGAGGACATAGCTCTTTAATCATTTCTATATCTTCACGCAACTTAGTTGCCAAATGTGCCGGCAATAAATTGTCAATTTTAGGATCATCCAGACCTTTGCACGTTTCAATAGTGTCATTAATTTGTGACTTGTCACCGGTTTTATTCATCAATATTAATTGGTCATTAATCAGGTCATAACAACCCATAAAATCTTTACCCATACCGATAGGCCAACTGGCGGGAGTTACTTCCAAAGCCAGTGTTTTTTCAATCTCATCAAGTAATGAAAAAGGATCTTGTCCTTCACGATCAAGCTTATTGATAAAAGTCAAAATAGGCACATCACGCAAACGACATACCTCAAACAATTTTTTTGTTTGAGTTTCAATACCTTTGGCAGCATCAAGAACCATGATTGCTGAATCTACAGCTGTCAACACCCTGTAAGTATCTTCAGAAAAGTCTTCATGTCCGGGAGTGTCTAATAAGTTAAAATTAATGTCTTTATATTCAAAGCTCATGACCGAAGAAGCCACTGAGATACCGCGCTCTTGTTCAACTTTCATCCAGTCGGAATGAGCTCGACGATTTTCACCACGAGCCTTAACTGCTCCTGCTTGTTGAATCGCTCCTCCAAACAGCAATAATTTTTCGGTCAAAGTTGTTTTACCGGCATCCGGGTGAGAGATAATTGCAAATGTTTTGCGTATATTTATTTTATTTTCGGGCATCGTTTTTTTTCATCATTAAAAGTTTCAATATATAAAATTGCCTCCTTAATAAAACAAAATTTAAGGAGGCACAAGCATTTTTTAGAAAGTTATCTAAAACGTCGATGAAACATCAGGCGTGTAATCTTTTCTAACTTCTTGATGAGCTATATTTTCTGTTTTTGTAATAAAAGAAACAGCTTCATTGCCTTTGGTAACGGTATTAATTTCTGGAGTAACCGGAATAGGCACTTCCAAAACAGATGTTTTAACCTCTACAACTTCAGCACCTTGCACCGCAGGTTGAGCCTGTGTTGATGACACATTGGCGGCAGGAGTTGCCTTGTCAGTATTTGCCGTTTGCGTAGCAGGCTTCTTAACCGAACGATTAATACCCAAATATTTTTCAATAGCCTTTTTCTCAGCCTCTTTTTCAGCAGACGTAATAAGGTTGAGGTCGTACAAAACTTCCAATTTGCGCAAATCTTGAGCGGCACCGAGAATATCTTTGGCCGGAGCTTTAGGTTTCATACGAGAGCGAGGTGTTGGCGGCAACAGAGCTTCAATAATTACATCACGTTCAGCCGAAAACTCACGAGGGGTAATAGCGCGCGAAGCAACACCTTCTTTTAATACATTGATGCGCTCAACAATAAGCTCCGGAGCCGGAACCGGCTGATCTATGCCGGTAGCGGGCGGTGTATTGGTAAGAGGCAACAGCCCGCCGATGTTAGCCATACGTCTGGTTAAAAACTCTTCCTTGGTTATATAATCTTTCTCAGCCAATTCTTTCAGAACCAAAAAACGAGAAATCATATTTTGTTCCTGTTGTGAAAACAAATTATCAATGGCCTGTGATTTTTTAGCGGGAGTCGGAGCTTTTTTCTGCAAAGCCCGTTTAATTGTAGCCTTACTCTGAGCATTACCGGCAGATTGTGAAATATTAAATCCCTTAGAACCGTTCGGAGATTGGACAATAAGCTTGCTTTGTTTAATGGTCAAATCACGCAATCTGGTTTTAGCAATTTCAGCAAAAGCTTTCGGTTGTCCGTTAGCGCTGCCGAGGATAGAAGTTTCTGTGCCGTC
>JAFTLF010000139.1 GCA_017452885.1 Alphaproteobacteria bacterium | reverse complement strand
TTCTGACAATGCTTAACCAGCATCTTAGGAATTGATCCTCCGCCGGCAATAATACCCAATTTTCGGTTTGATGTTGTCATAGTATCCGTCTGTTTGATTAAATCTTTTTTTGTTATAATAAAAATTTAGGGAGTTGGCAATACTTCTCTCAACTCCCTGCATGGATAGAAAATGTTTTATTAATCTGCCTGCATTACATTGCGACGACCTGCCAAAGAAATTTCGATAAAACGAATCTGCTCCATAATCATTTCATTATCTTTGTATTTTTCTTTGGCTGCTTCAACACGTTGCTCAAAATTACCTTCCTTACCTTTGAAAATAAACATAAAAGCACGGGTAATTGATTTTACTACTTTTTCATCAAAACCACTTCTCTTAAGACCTATGACATTCAAGCCGCGCAGTTTGCCACGATCTCCGGTAGCTATACCGAAAGGAATAACATCACGATCAACACCTGTTAAACCACCAATCATCGCTTTGCGACCTACTCGACAAAATTGATGAACCGCCGAATTACCACCGAGAATAACTCCATCGCCCAAACGAACATGACCACCAATAACCGCATTATTAGTCATAATTACATTGTTACCAACAACGCAGTCGTGAGCAATGTGCGAATTTACCATAAACATACCGTCATCACCAACACGAGTAATGAGCTTTTCGGGTTCTTCTCCGGGAATCGGGTTTTGACCTTTGGGTGTACCACACTGCATAGTAACATTTTCTCGAATGACATTACGCTTACCTATAACCAAACGAGCACCTTCTTGAAATTCATTGCCGTGATCTTGCGGACCACCGCCTAAAACAGCCCCCGGAAAAACCACTGTTCCTTCACCGATTGTAGTATCTCCCATAACAGTCACGTGTCCAAGCAAACGGACATTTTCGCCTATTTTAGCTTGGGAAGAAATCCAGCACAAAGGACCAATTTCGGCTGTTTCTGCAATTTTAGCTCCGTCTTCAACAACGGCGGTAGGATGAATTTTTGTCATACTATTTATTTCCTATATTAGTGTTACTGATATGGATAAGTTATGTAATTTTTGCCACATTGTAAAAACACATAATATTACAGAAAAGAAACATTAAAAATACGATTTAAATACCTTAATTCGCTTCTGAAAAACAGTTACAAAAAACCTCTCTGTCTTTAATACAGAGAGGTTTTTAAAACTATCGAAAATTATCCGACAATCATGGCTGTAAATTCAGCCTCGGAAACTGTTTGTCCGTCTACTTTACTTTCGCCCTTAAATACAAAAACATTACGACGAGCGCGAATTTTTTCGACATACATTTTCAACTGATCTCCCGGTTTAACCGGTTTGCGAAATTTAACACCGTCAACAGACATAAACAAAACGCTTTTAGGACTTCCATCACTGTTTTGGTCTGCAGCAACAACCAATGCTCCTGCTGTCTGAGCCATAGCCTCAATTTGCAAAACACCTGGCATAACAGGATTTCCGGGAAAATGTCCCTGAAAAAATTCTTCATTCATAGTAACATTTTTGGTTCCGATACCTTTTTCGCCGGGAATTTCCACTTCTAAACGATCCAATAATAAAAAAGGATAACGATGCGGAAGCAAATTCATAATTTCTTCAATGTGATAAATTTTGTTTTCAGACATTTGTATTTTATTCCTTTATAAGTTATTTTTTGCTTAGTTTCTGAACGTAAGAAACTTGACGCATAAAATCTTTAATCGGCACAGCCGGTGTTCCCATCACAACCATACCAGATTCAATATCGCGCATAATTCCGGACTGGGCACCCACCTGTACTCCGCTACCGATATTTAAATGATCGGCAAATCCTGTTTGGCCGCCACAGACTACATAATCGCCAAAAGTACAGCTTCCGGCGATACCGGTTTGAGATACCAAAATACAGCCGCGACCGAGTTTGACGTTATGCGCTACCATTACTAAATCATCAATACGACAACCATCACCGATTATCGTATCATCTAAAGCACCTCTATCAACGCATGAATTGGCTCCAATTTCAACGTCGTTACCGATTATCACGCGCCCCAATTGAGGAATTCTTTTGTGTTGCCCCTGCAGAGTCATAAATCCGAATCCGTCCCATCCGATACGAGCGCCGCCATATATGTAACAGTCATCACCCATTATGCAATGCGAGATCCCTGCTCCGGCACCAATGTGACAACGACTACCAATCTGGCAATTACGACCAATAGTAACATGTGCTTCGACAACACAATCATCTCCAAGCTTAACCCCATCTTCAATAACCGCAAAATCACCAATATAACAATTTTTCCCAATCTCTGCCGTTGGCGAAACTGATGCCTTCGGGCTGATACCTGATACCGGTTTGGGAGCTTCGTACATTGCATAATTAAGCTTAACAAAACCCAGATGAGGATTGTCAGAAATTAATTTAATAACATTTTCCGGAACATATTGTGCGAGTTCTGATGTTGTTACACAAGCTGTGGCTTTAATATCTGCTCCGGCAGCTTTTTTCTTCTTATCAAAAAAGAAGCATATTTCGCCTTCTTTGGCATTAAACATGGTTGCTAAATCTGTTATTCGGATATCAGCTTTGGATTTATCTTCTAATTCAGCCTCACAAATTTCGGCTATTTGAGCCAAGGTAAAAGGGCCTTTATTATTGAAAAATTTTGTATCAACCATGAATACCTCCCTAGTCTTGCAATTATAAACGGGTACCAAAATTCAGACGAAATACTTGTGTTTCATCATAATCTTCTTTAACAATCGGAAAACCGAAATCAATATCAATTTGTCCCATCGGTGATAACCATTGGAAACCAAAACCGGCAGCGACGCGAGGAGATGAAGAATATTCAACATCTGCGGCGTTGAAATTATCCGGTTTACCAAGAGCTCCTATATCTACAAAGGTACGACCTTTAATGCCGAGCTCATCTAAACCAATCGGAAAAGTCACTTCACCACCGGTATAAACCATCCAGTTACCACCTAGGGCATCTTGTGTATATTTATCACGTGCGCCAATACCGGCAACATCAAAACCTCGCAAAGTCGATCCTCCCAGATAATAACGATTGGATAAACGAACATCTTTTCCGCCATAACCGGTAATATAGCCGGCATTCATAAATAACTTGAAAGTGTAGTAATCTGCTAGGGTAAAATATTTGTATGCCTTAGCGTCAAACTTGGCATATTTTTCATCGCCACCAAGACCAGATACATCATTTCCGAATGATAAGAAATAACCGTCTTTGGTATTAATTGCACTATCACGTTTATCGTAAACCAATGTTTGTCCTATTGAAGAATCTACATATTCTCCCTCTTCATCTTTAATATATTTGGAAGCTTCTTTACCGACATTAGTAATTTCATCCTGACGTAACGTATAGCGGAATTGTTGAGATAAATCATCGGTATAATTCCAACCTAAACGTAACCGACCACCGGTAGTTGAGCTGTCATACGAACTTTCATCCTGATAATCTTCTTCACTACGGAAAAGATCAAAACCGGCACGCAAACGACGATTAAGAAAATATGGTTCAGTAAAGCTCAAATCATATTCTTGCGCACGCTCTGATACAGAAGCATCAACACTCAAGCGTTGTCCCTGACCACGAAAATTATTTTCGGTTACACCAGCACGAACAGTAGCACCGTTAACCGTCGAATAACCAATACCAACATTAAAATAACCGGTTGATTTTTCTTCAACATTGACATTAACATCAGCTTTATTCTGATCTTTGGATACTGTATCTATATCGACTTTGCTGAAATAATCAAGATTTTCAACGTTACGACGAGAATCTCTCAGCTTGGAAACATTGAAAGCATCGCCCTCTTCAATACGAAACTCTCTGCGAATAACTTTGTCATGAGTACGAGTATTGCCGGTAATATTAATACGATCAACAAATACTCGTTCGCCTTCACGAACATGAAAAAGTACATTCATATCACCGGTTTCGGTATCTTTTATCAATTCCGGTTCAACATCAACAAAAGCAAAACCTTTTTTACCTAGTTCATCTGTAAGTGCAGAGATAGATTTTTCAATCTTGTCGGCATTGTACCAATCGTCTTTTTTTACCTCGACAATATTTGTAAAGTCTGATGTATCCACATCTGCCATTGTTGAAGCAATTTTTATATCTTTTATTTTATAGCGTTTACCTTCATCAACAACATAGGTCAACACAAAAGAACGATTATCCGGTGTCAGCTCTGCAATTGCTGAAACAACTCGAAAATCCGCATAACCGCGTTTAGCGTAAAAACGACGCAACAATTCCTTATCGTAATTTGTCTTTTCTGCATCATAATTTTCGGACGATGAAAAAATTCGGTACCAACGGCTCTCTTTACTCATGATAACTTCCTGCAAATCATCATGCGAGTAGTGACGATTACCCATAAAATTAATTTTATCAATCACCGCTAACGGGCCTTCGTTTATATTGAAAATTAAGTCAACACGATTTTGATCTCGGCGGATAATCTGAGGTTCAACAATCGCGGCATATCGACCGCTACGTTTATAAACTTCGAGAATGCGTGCCACATCTTCTTGCACTTTGGAACGTGAATAAGTTGAGCGAGGAGCCAATTTGATTTCACTTTGCAACATCTCATCATCTACTTTGTCATTACCATCAAATAAAACTTTATTAATGACAGGATTTTCAGCGACTTTAATAATCAAAGTTCCATCATTATTAACATTTAAGGATATGTCCTCAAATAAACCTGTTGCATAAAGTTGTTTTAAAGACGTATCCAATTTTTCATCATTTACGAACGCATTCTTTTTTATATCGACGTAAGAAATAACCGTTTCCGGCTCAACACGTTCCAATCCTTCAATTTTGATGTCACCGACATAAACGGATGCCGCATGAGCATCTAGTCCCATTAACAGCGCCAGTCCAAACGTCCCAAATTTGAGATTGTCAGTCATAGTTTAATCCTTAATTTTAAGAAAACCAACGGTGAAACAAACGTGCAAAATCATTGTATGTGGCAAACAACATCAATGATACCAACACAAACAGTCCAAAGCGGAATATATATTCCTTGGCCTTTTCGTTAATTTCTCGACGGGCAATAATTTCAATCGAGTAAATTACAACATGGCCTCCGTCCAACAAGGGAATAGGAAATAAATTAATCAATCCCAAGTTAATAGATAATAAAGCCATAAAAATGATAAAATCTATCAGTCCGCGCTCTTTGCTTATATCTCCCGACATTTCGGCAATTCGTAAGATTCCGCCGACTTCATCGGCATTGCGCCGACCGGTAATCATCTGCCCCAGTCCTCGCAGCGTAACTTCGGTTATACGCCATGTTTCTTTGAGAGAATCAGCCAACGCTTCTCCCAAGCTAACCTGAACAGGATTAATCTCGACAGCATTCAAAGAGTGTACACCCAACATCGGACGAGGTTTGGCATCCTGATCAGCTACAACCTCCAAAGGTACAATTTGCAACGGAAAAGAAAGATGAATAATCTTTCCGTCACGTTCTATTTCCAACTTTATTTTTTCGTCAACGTGCATATCGACTTCTTGACGTAATTCGGTAAAAGTTGCGACCTTTTTGTTATTAACAGCAAGGATTTTATCACCTTTCAACACTCCGGCTTTTTCTGCGGCTCCTCCCGGAACAAGCCCCCCGACAACGGCCGGAAAATCCATCTTACCAATAAAAAAGAAAATACTGGCAAAAACAACTATGGCAAACAAGTAATTGGCTGCAGGACCGGCAATAACTATCGCCAACTTTTTTAACGGATTTTGATTGGCAAACGCATATTTCCGCTCATCTTCGGAAATTTCTTTTTCACTTTGTGATGAACTGGCGGCATCTTCATCACCCAAAAATTTGCAGTATCCCCCCAAAGGAATTAACGACAACTTCCACTCTGTTCCTTGACTATCCGTCCATCCCCAAAGTTTACGACCGAAACCGATTGAAAAATCCGTTACTTTAACACCGCAAAGCCTAGCCACTAAAAAATGACCAAGCTCATGTACAAAAACCAATATTCCAAGTAAAACAATAAACGGTACAATATAATAAACTGTGTTTGACAACCAATCCATAATAAAAACAACCTCTTATATCAGAAACAGCACATATCTGAAGAAAACATAAACCACAGGAGCGGCAAAAATCAAACCGTCAATACGATCAAAAACACCACCGTGTCCGGGGATTAAGTCACTTGAATCTTTGAGATTAAGCGAACGTTTAATGGCAGATTCGATTAAATCTCCAATCTGAGATATAATTGCTACCATTGCCGCCAATATACCATAGTACAATGAGTGAGCTTCTGCTCCTACATAGTAACAAAAAGCTGTACTAATACCAACAGAAAAAAGCATTCCTCCAAACAACCCCGACCATGTTTTATTGGGGCTTATTTTGGGTGCTAACTTAGGACCTTTGACACTACAACCAACAACATATCCGCCGATATCGACCATCCAAACAACCAAAACAAACCAAAGTGTAACTGCAAAACCGACCAATTCATAAAGCCAAACAATTGCTCCTAAACCGACTGAAATATACGGCACACCCAAAATAAGCAATTTGCGACGTGTTTCTCCTTTGGACTTTATAAACGCCAAAATTGAACCTAGGAACAAACTGATGAAAAAGGCTAGCCAAGATCCCAGTAAAACTGCGACTCCAACAACAAAGACATAAAGAGCAACATAAAAGGCACCGCGAGAATTGGGTACCATACGCGACCATTCCCAAGCCAACATTGTGCCGGCTACAAAAACCAATAGTTGCAAGAATGGATAGCCGGCATACAAACAACCTATAACCGCCGGAGCAAGGATTAACGAAGTAACAGTGCGTTTGATTATTGACCGGAGTTTAGTTTTTTCCATAGCGTCTCTCCCTGCTGTTAAAATCTGCAATAATTCTGATTAACTCTTCTTTGTTAAAATCAGGCCACTGCGTGGGACTGAAATAAAACTCAGAATAGGCTAGTTGCCACAACAAATAATTACTTACTCGTCTATCACCACCGGTTCTAATCAATAAATCCGGATCGGGAATATCTTTGGTATAGAGCATATCAGAAAACATCTTATCGTCAATCTCCGCAGGACTGATATCCCCTTTTTGCGCCAAAGTGGCAATTTTGCGAACTGCACCCAATATTTCTTGCCTTGAACCGTAGCTTAAAGCAATACATAAAGTCATTTTTGAATTATTACGAGTATCATTTTCTATTTTATTCATTTGCTCGACAATATCGGCAGAAAGCATCTGCCTTTCTCCGATAAAAACTATTCTGACACCATTATCTTGAATTTCTTTCAATTCTGACTTCAGATATTCTCGTAATAAGTCCATCAAGGAATCGACCTCAGACTCTTCTCTTTGCCAATTTTCAGTTGAAAAGGCATATAAAGTCAGGCAATTAATCCCCAAATCGGCAACAGCGCGCACGATTTTCTGAACATTCTCGGCACCTTTTTTGTGTCCCATAGCGACGGGAAGTCCTTTGGCTTTGGCCCATCGACGATTTCCATCCATAATAATGGCAAGATGTTTTAAATCTTTTGTATCAGTCAACTGTCAACCCTTGTCCTACACCTGCATAATATCTTTTTCTTTTTGAGCGAGCATCTCATCAATTTTTTTGACAGCATCATCTGTCATTTTTTGAACTTCATTTTCGTATCTTTTTTCATCATCTTCGGAAATAGCATTATCTTTTTTGAGTTTTTTAACGCTATCCAAAGCATCACGACGAATATTACGAATCGCCACTTTATTAGCTTCAGTATACTTACCGGCAACTTTAATTAATTCTTTGCGACGCTCTTCTGATAATGGAGGAATCGGGATACGAATCAACTGCCCATCGGATGCCGGATTTAAGCCCAAATCAGATTCCACAATTGCTTTTTCTACGGCTTTGGCTAATCCTCTATCCCAAACACTTACAGACAAAGTACGTGCATCAGGTACCGAAATTGTGCCAACCTGAGACAACGGTGTCATTGAGCCATAGGCCTCAACCATTATTCCGTCCAGCAAGCTAACGTGAGCTCGACCGGCACGTAAACTGCCAAAATCAGCCCGCAAAGACTCTATCGTCTTTTCCATACGTGTCGCTGTTTCGGATTTAATTGTATTAAAATCTGACATATTTATACCTCATTTTTTAATTATTGTAAATTCACCTTTACCGGAAACAACTTTACATAAAGCATCCTGAGCGTGCTGAGAAAACACAACAATCGGAATATTGTTTTCCTGAGCAAGCGAAACTGCCGTCATATCCATAACACCAAGTTGTTGCCGAATAACTTCTTCATAACTTATTTCTTTATATTTTTTGGCTTTTTTATTTTTGCGCGGATCCGAATCATAAACACCATCAACTTGTGTAGCCTTGAGCAGAACATCACACTGCATTTCAGAAGCACGCAATGCAGCTCCGGTATCGGTAGTGAAATAAGGATTACCGGTGCCGGCAGCAAAAATGACAACACGCCCCTTTTCGATATGCCGCAAAGCTCGACGATACATATATGTTTCACAAACCTGAGGAATGCTTAACCCCGAAAGAACTCGCGCCGGCGCACCTGCCATTTCCAACGCATTTTGAATATATAAAGCATTCATAACCGTGCCAAGCATACCGACCTGATCCGCCACGGTTCTGTTCATTCCCTCTGCAGCATCACGAACTCCTCGGAATAAATTTCCGGCACCAACCACAATACAAACTTCTACTCCAGCATCATGCACTGCCTTAATCTGGCGGGCAAGATCCTTAATTACCTCTGCCGACATGCCAAATTTTTTATCTCCCATAAGACCTTCGCCGGACAGTTTGAGCAGTATTCTTTTGTAAATAGGTTTCATTAAGCACCTTCTGATTGCTGTTTTGTTTTTCTCAATATTAACGATTTTAATTGTTTTGTCACCAAAATTTTAGGGTTTATATAAAAAAACTTTGAATTACCCTATTCCCCAGATTGAGAATCAGGCTTGTCAAAAATCCGTTTCAAGGGTATTAAAGATATAGTTTGAAATATAAAAGGAGCCTGTTATGTCTATAGATTACTTATTTACAGCTTTGGGAATCGGTGGTTATTTTCTCGGTTCAATTCCTTTTGGTTTGGTTTTATGTTATCTGGCAGGATATGGAGATATACGCAAAATAGGTTCCGGCAATATCGGGGCGACCAATGTCTTGCGTACGGGAAATAAAACTCTTGCTCTTTTAACCGTGCTACTAGATGCCTCAAAGGCCGGTATTGCAGCATATCTGGCTTGCAAATTGGCCCCAAACAATATCTTTTATGTTTACGGAATTGAAAGCTCTACCAATACGTTAGCCGCATTAATTGCCGGCTCTATGGCAATTATCGGACATAATTTTCCGGTTTGGCTCAAATTTAAAGGCGGCAAAGGAGTAGCCTCAGCATTTGGTTTTGTTTTGGTCATGACACCACAAATTGCATTATTGGCCCTTCTTATTTGGCTGGTTATGGCTTTTGCCTTTCGCTATTCTTCATTATCAGCTATTGTTGCGGCAACAGCTGTTCCGCTAATGACATATTTTATGAGTGATGAGTTGCATACAATTTTTTACACTGCTATTGTTGCTCTTATTCTTGTTCGTCATCACGCTAATTTTGCTCGTCTGTTTCGCGGTGAAGAAAGCAAAATAAGCTTTAAAAAGAAAAGCTAGGTTGCAATAAAGTGCCAAACTCAAAAAAAGAATTGCTTGACATTATACAACTTATTAACTCTGAAAATGTCGGCCCCGTAACTTTTTATAAGCTGGTTGAAACTTTTGGATCGCCGGCTTTGGCGCTTTCTGAAGCCCCAAAAATAAAAAAAATTCGCCTGTGTTCGCGCACATGGGCTGAAGATGAATTGGCACGAGTACAAGATGCCGACATCACATTAATAACCTATACTGATCAGCGCTATCCGCAACATCTGAAACTTATTGAAGATTGCCCACCGCTTCTTTATGTTCGCGGCAATCCAGAAGTTTTGCAAAATAACTCTTGCGTTGCAATTGTTGGTGCGCGTAACGCATCAATTAACGGACGCAAAACAGCATCTCGTATTGCTTATGATTTATCAAACAAAGGAGTTTGTATTGTATCAGGCATGGCACGAGGAATTGATACCGCAGCCCATAAAGGTGCAATGTATGCCAATATGCAGCAAGGCGAAACCATTGCTGTGTTGGGATGTGGTGTGGATGTTGTATACCCCAAAGAAAACATTACTGTTTATAATCAAATTGCCAATCAAGGTTGTATTATATCAGAACTACCTTTAGGCACCTCTCCGCAATTCAGTTTCTTTCCACGCAGAAACAGGATTGTTGCAGCAATGTGTCTTGGAACATTGGTTGTGGAAGCTACATTAAAATCAGGCTCGTTAATCACGGCAGAACTGGCACAAAATATGGGAAGACAAATTTTTGCTGTCCCCGGTTCTCCGATTGATGCCAGAGCAGAAGGTCCCAACAAAATAATCAAAGACGGGGCTTTCTTGGTTGAAAGCGCCGCAGATATATTATCTCACTTGCCTGCTCAAACATCTTACTTGCCTCGCAAAAAATCTTATATTCGGCAAAAAGCTCTTGTTTTTGCGACAAATGATGATAATTTAGCAGCCGAAAAAACTTCTGCCGATTTAAAAATCATTGACTATTTAAATCATGACGGAGTATATGTTGACGAGATTATTCGCCAAAGCGGGTTAACACCGGCCGAAGTAGCATTGCAATTATTGGAACTGGAAATGAGCGGCAGAATCGAGCGCCAAAGCGGCAATAAAGTTGCTCTGATAAAGTAAATTTGTGTAGGAAGAAATATGAAACTTGTTATTGTAGAGTCTCCGGCAAAAGCCAAAACAATTAATAAATATCTGGGCAAAGACTATCAAGTTTTGGCGAGTTTCGGACATATTCGCGATTTACCCAGTAAAGACGGATCCGTCTTGCCGGACAATGATTTTGCAATGACGTGGGAGCTAAGTGCCGGCGGAAAAAAACGTCTGGCTGATATTGTAAAAGCGGTTAAAGAATGTGATACGATTGTACTTGCTTCCGACCCTGATAGAGAGGGGGAAGCTATTGCTTGGCACATTTTGGAAGAACTAAAAGCCAAAAAAGTATTGAAAGATAAAAAAATAGAGCGTGTTGTCTTTCATGAAATCACAAAATCTGCCGTAAGTGAGGCAATCAAAAATCCACGACAAATTGATGATAATTTAGTTTCTGCCTATATGGCTCGACGTGCTTTGGATTATTTGGTCGGGTTTACATTATCACCTGTTTTGTGGCGCAAACTTCCAGGGTCAAAATCGGCCGGTCGAGTTCAATCAGTTGCTTTGCGTTTGGTTTGTGAACGCGAAAACGAGATTGAAAAATTTAAGGCTGAAGAATACTGGACAATTGATGCTGAATTATTTACTCAAACCAAAGCTTTGATTAAATCTCGCCTGATTCAACTCGACGGCAACAAGCTTGAAAAATTTGATCTCAATACTGAAGAAAAAGCTTTAGAAGCAAAAGCTAAGATTGAAGCTCAGGATTTTGCAATTTCCAGTATTGAGCGGAAAAAATCAAATCGTTATCCGGCTCCGCCATTCACAACCTCCACTTTGCAACAAGAAGCCGCCCGCAAATTGCGTTTTTCTGCAAAGAAAACAATGCAAATAGCTCAAAAATTGTATGAAGAAGGTTTGATTACCTATATGCGTACAGATGCTGTCAATCTTTCGAAAGAAGCTGTCGATGCATGTCGTGAAGCAATTTTGAAATATTTTGGCGAAGCTTACTTGCCCAAAGTTGCCAAAGAATATAAAACAAAATCCAAGAATGCTCAAGAAGCTCATGAGGCTATTCGTCCGTCCGATGTGATGAACACTCCCAAAAAAATGGAAACAAAACTGGATAGTGATGCGCACAAACTTTATGAGTTGATTTGGAAGCGTACCGTTGCTTGTCAAATGAATCCGGCGGTGTTGGACAAGGTTGCCATTGATGCAACCTCTGCCGATGAAAAAATTGTATTACGCGCCAACGGACAAGTGATTGATTTTGACGGATTTTTGAAGTTATATCAGGAATCAAAAGATGATTCCGATGACGATGAGGAGAATCGTATTTTACCCAATGTTAATGAAGGCGAAGCCGTTACTAAGGGCGAAATTACTCCGGAACAACATTTTACAACTCCACCACCACGTTTCACAGAAGCTAGTTTGGTAAAAAAATTAGAAGAATTGGGAATCGGTCGCCCGTCGACTTATGCATCAATCATTGCTGTTTTGCAAGAACGTAAATATGTACGTGTTGAGAAGTTGCGTTTTATTCCGGAAGATCGAGGACGGATTGTAACCGTATTTTTGGAAAATTTCTTTAAAAAATATGTTGAATACGACTTTACCGCACAGTTAGAAGAATTTTTGGATAATGTTTCGGCCGGTGAAATGGAGTGGAAAAAACTGTTGAGCGGTTTTTGGGTCAAATTTATCAAGAATATTGATGCTGTTAAACCTTTGCAAATTAGTGAAGTAATCGAAAAAATTGATGAAGTGTTGGCTCATCATTTATTCCCTTCGCGCGAAGATGGTACAGATCCCAGAATTTGTCCGGAATGCGGAAAAGGACGTTTGAGCATAAAGCTGGGAAAATTCGGGGCTTTTATCGGTTGTTCTGATTATCCTGAATGCAAATATACAAAGCCGTTGGTTGATACCAGTGATGAAGAGGCCGCCGTCACACCAAAGGTAAAATCCGGAGAAGAAAAAATAATCACACAGATGAATGGTATGAACATTTATCTTAAGCATGGTCCTTATGGTTATTATTTGCAACTTGGTGAAGATGCTACTGCAACAACCGAAAAACCTAAACGGGCTCCTATACCAAAAAATATTACCCCTGAGGAATTAACTGCAGAACAAGCTGTTCGTCTATTGTCTTTGCCTTTTGATTTGGGTGAAGATATTCAGGTAAATGTTGGGAAATTCGGTCCGTATATCAAACAAGGTAATAAATCTAAATCGCTGACCGGCGAAGATAATATTTTCAATATTACCTTGGAACGAGCTAAACAAATTTTGCAAAATGCTCCCGAAAGACCAAGCGGAAAATCTCTGGGAATACACCCCAAGGATAAGCAAGATATTATATTGATGAGCGGACGTTATGGGCCTTATATCAAACATGGCAAAAATAATTATGCTTTACCTAAAGAAATTAAAGGTCGTGAACCGACGTTGGATGAAGCAATAAATATCATAAATAAAAAGCCTCTGTAATGAACTGAACCTAAGAAATTAGACAGATAAAAAAGTCCCGAAAATTGTAATAGTAATTTTCGGAAGGTATTTATATTGAGTTTTTTTATTGATGATATTAGTAATTTGCATTTATCATTTTTTCTTTATTCTTCTCTAATCTTCCCTTCTCTATCATCTTCAGAAGCATACTTTTTTATGTGTCGTGCTAGTCACCCTCGGACTTGATCCGAGGGTCCAAAAAAACATGAAGCCTTATATAAAAGAAAAAGCCGCCGATAATTCGGCGGCTTTGGGTTAGAAATTAGCTATACGAGCTAGAGCCTCTTCGACCTTAGCTTTCTTTTCTTCAGCCTCAGCCTGACGACGCTTTTCTTCTGCAACGACTTGTGCCGGAGCTCTTTCTATAAAGCTGGCATTACTTAACTTGCGTACATAGCCTTCAATATTTTTATTCAAAATATCTAATTCTTTATTAAGACGTTCACGCTCTGCCGCAAAATCAACAACGCCTTTAAGCGGTAACAAAATTGTACATTCCTTAAACACATGCTGAACCATATCCGGTGTAACTTCGCATTTGTCATCAGCACATTCAATCTTTTCTAATCTTGCCAAAGAACAGATAATGTTATTTAAAGAAGCAATATTAGCTTGTGAGGTTTTATCTGCATCCTTGAGAATAATGTTTAATTTGGCACCGGCAGGTAAATTCATCTCTGCACGCAAAGAACGAACAGAAGAAATTAAATCAATTGCCCAATCAATTTGTGTGAGAGCATTTTCATCAATATCTTCGTTTAAAGGCCACGCGGTATGAACTAATTTACATTCTCTATTCTCACAAGTGTTATTCCACAATTCTGTTGTGATAAACGGCATAAACGGATGTAAAATAGTCAATATTCTATCAAGTACCCAAGCTGCCGTGGCACGTGTTTCCACTTTGGCTACCTCATCATCACCATAGAAAACAGGCTTGCTTAGCTCAATATACCAATCACAGAAACTTCCCCAAGCAAATTGATATACGGCATTGGCAGCATCTGAGAATCGATAACTGTTAAGATTTTGAGTAACATCGGCGGTTGCCTGCTTGGCTTTGGCAACAATCCATTTATTTATGGCAAGTTCAACCTTATTTTCATCAAATTCTTTAACTGTTTTGCATTCATTCATTTCACAAAAACGAGCCGCATTCCACAATTTGGTAGCAAAGTTGCGATAGCCGGCAATACGAGCTTCACTCATATTAACATCGCGACCCTGAGTTTCCATAGCTGCCATGAAAAAGCGCAAAGCATCAGCACCATATTTTTCGATTGTTTCCATAGGATCAACGGTGTTGCCTTTGGATTTGGACATTTTTTGCCCTTTTTCATCACGAACAAGTCCGTGAATATAGCACTTTTTAAACGGAACTTTTTTCATCATGTACATACTCATCATCATCATGCGAGCAACCCAGAAAAAGATGATGTCAAAGCCTGTTACCAAAACTGAAGTCGGGTAAAAAGTATCTAAAAATTCGGTTTTGTCCGGCCATCCGAGAGTTGAAAAAGCCCATAAACCAGACGAAAACCATGTATCCAACACGTCGGTTTCACGACGCAATTCGACATGTTGTCCATAATGTTTATCTGCTGCAGCCTGAGCTTCTTCCTCATTTTCTTCACAGAAAATAGTTTCATCAGGACCATACCAAATAGGCATTTGATGTCCCCACCATAATTGGCGAGAAATACACCAAGGCTGGATATTACGCATCCACTCAAAATAAGTCTTTTCATACGATTTAGGAACAAATTCCATTTCTCCTTGCTCAACGGCACGAATTGCTTCTTTGGCAAGAACAGGTGCATCAACAAACCATTGATCGGTCATCAAAGGTTCAATAATAACACCCGAACGATCTCCATAAGGAATAACCATCGGATGATCTTCAATTTTTTCCATAACACCGAGTTCTGTGAGTTTTTCAATAGTCTTAGCTCTGGCCTCTAAAGTTGTCATTCCTTCAAACGGGGTATTTTCATTGAGAGTTGCATCTTCATTTAAGATATTAATCAAAGGCAAGTCATGACGACGACCAACTTCAAAGTCATTAAAATCATGTGCCGGAGTAATCTTAACCGCACCGGTTCCTTTTTCGGGATCGGCATGATCATCAGCAATAATCGGAATTGCTCGATTAATAATCGGGATTATGCAATTTTTGCCAATGAGATGTTTCAATTTCTCGTTTTTATCACTAACTGCGACGGCTGTATCACCAAACATAGTTTCCGGACGCGTGGTCGCAATGTGTATAAACTCTCCCTCTACACCTTCAATCGGGTATTTGTAATAATACATTTTGCCGACAGTTTCCTTTTGAATAACTTCCAAATCAGAAACAGCGGTCATAAATTTAGAATCCCAATTAACCAGTTTTTTGGCTTTATAAATCAAACCGTCTTTGTAAAGATTGACAAAGATTTTGCGAACAGCCCGACTTAACCCTTCATCCATGGTAAAACGCTCGCGGCTCCAATCACAAGATGCTCCTAAACGACGAAGTTGTTTACATATTGTGCCGCCGGATTGCTCTTTCCATTTCCAAACCGTTTCTATGAACTTTTCACGTCCGAGATCGTGGCGGGAAATACCATCTTTGGCCAAGTTGCGTTCAACAACCATTTGAGTGGCAATACCTGCGTGATCTGTACCAACCTGCCACAAAACTTTTTTGCCCAACATACGATTATAGCGGACTAAAATATCTTGTAAGGTATTATCCAAAGCATGCCCCATGTGCAGAACACCGGTAACATTAGGTGGCGGGATAACTATTGAATAAGCATCTTTATCTGAGCGCATATCCGGTTTAAAATCACCGGAATTTTCCCATTCTGCATAAATTTTTTCTTCAAAATCTTTCGGTGTGTAGTTCTTTTCTAACATTTTTACATCTTTCATTAATACAAAGTATAACTTGCTTGGATCATCGGATGTCACATTTGCTTATGCTTTATTTGCTCCGATATGACATCCATGCGTCAATGTTTTGCATTGACAAGTATTGTAAAAAGCCCTCAAGGGTGGCTTGGGGGCATAAAAGATTTTAAGGTCGGTTCAGTAAATTTACTGACTGTTACCAACCTTTGCCATCACTCGTTCTATCTCTTGTTTAACAATCGTTTCAACAACCGCAGGCAAATTTGCATCTAACCAAGCTTTGGTTTGAGTAGCAATAACTTCTCGAGCATACGTATCATAGTCTGCTTGTATGCGCCAATTTTTCTCAACTTCGGCACCAATAATGCGACGAATAACATCAGAAACAATATCTTCTATTGTCTTACTGCCGTCACCAATAACTTTAACAGGCTCAGCAGGAACTTCTTCAACAGGAATCGGCTCTGCCT
>JAFTLF010000014.1 GCA_017452885.1 Alphaproteobacteria bacterium | reverse complement strand
TACAGTATTACCTGCATTGAGATTGAGCGGATGCAGATCAGCCTGATAAAGTGGAGCCTGACGGCAGGAACGGATATGCGGTTGTATGTGACGAGGGAAATATTGTCGGGGCCGGTGGCATTAGAGTAAGCCAGGACCGGCCCAGGCTTACGATGGAAGAGAGGCTCCCGTTATGGAAACCGGAGAGCCTCCGCTTTTAGTGTACCGGCATATCAATTTAGTGTGCCGATATATTTACAAACTGTGCCTCTGTCTTGGAATACATAATCTTCTGCGAGCGATACAGGCCGTAATAGCCGGAAATCCTGTAGCTAACCGCAATGGTTATCAGATAATACGGCATGCCTTCAAACCCAAACAGTTCAAAAGCGATCAGCAGTGACGTAAGCGGGCAGTTAGTCACGCCGCAGAACACTCCAACCATACCGCAGGCGGCTATCAGGGCAGCCGGCAGCCCCATCAGGGCAGCCACAATACATCCAAATGCCGCACCGATGCAGAATGAAGGTACAATCTCACCGCCCTTAAAACCGGCACCGAGAGTCAGCGCCGTAAAAATCATTTTGAGCAGAAAAGTATAGATTTCTGTATCACCTGTCTCAAATATATGCTCAATAATGTTCATTCCGGAGCCCAGATAAAAATCCGTTCTGAGTATCACTGCCAGGAGAATAACGATACAACCTGCGGCAAATATGCGAATATATGGATTTTTCAGGAACTTTTTATAGAGACGCTCCGCCGTATGCAGAATAATACAAAAAGCTATGCTGACGCCTCCCACCAGTACCGCGAACGGAATCATTTTGAAAAAAGCAACCGCTGTCATCTCCGGAACTTCCGCCACCACAAAAGTTTCCGGCAGAACTTGAAAGAAATCGGCAACAAAATGAGCAATCATTGCCGCCGTCACGCAAGGGACAAGTGCCGCATATTGCATGATGCCTATGGTGACTACCTCCATCGCAAAAATCGCTGCAGCCATAGGTGTGCCAAAGAGCGCAGAAAATCCGGCGCTCATACCACACATAATAATAATGTGCTGGTCATCTTCATTTAGCTTCATGATCTTGCCCAATCTATTGGCAATGCTCCCCCCAATCTGGATGGCAGCACCTTCCCGCCCGGCAGAACCGCCGCACAAATGGGTGATCACCGTGGATACGAAGATCAACGGTGCCATTTTAAACGGAATACCGGTGGAAGAATGGATGGAGGCAATTACCATATTAGTTCCTTTGTCACCTGTATTTTTGAAAAATCTGTAAAGAAACACGATAAGAAGACCGCCAATCGGCAGCGCCAGAATGAGCAGGGGATATTGGGCTCTGAAAGCATTTACAAAAGCCAGGGCATGGCTGAACAAGGAACCGATCGTGCCCACGATCAGACCGACACCTGAGCCGATCAAAAGCCATCTGAGAAGCATCCGGCTTGAAAAAAGGCTTTTGGATAAGTATCTTTTGGTATAGAACTTTAGTTGTTTAAAATAATCATTTATGTGTTTCATATTTCACTCTCTGCTTTACTCTAAATTTAACTTAGGTATTTTAGCACAATAAGTGAAATTTTACTATGGGCAATTGTGTTAAAAAAGGAGAGATAACCGATGCCATCCACTCCTTTTTATCTTCTGCATATTTATCTAGCTTTAAAAAATATTTCTCTTGCTATTTGCATATCCTGTTGCTATAATTAACTTGAAAGTAAATTACTTTAAAGTTAATTTTTTAAATCAATTGTTTTTGATGGAGGAGATGCTGCTATGTTTATCGGAAGAGAAAAAGAACTTGCGGAATTAAATCATCTTTATAATGAAGATTGTTTCCAGCTTTTTGTGCTTTATGGCCGCAGGCGTGTGGGGAAAACATCTCTGTTACGAGAGTT
>JAFTLF010000138.1 GCA_017452885.1 Alphaproteobacteria bacterium | reverse complement strand
TCACGTCATTAACCTGACCGCTCAAAGTAATATTATTGACATAACGTGACCCAAGATTGCTTTGTAAAGCTGAAAATAAGCTACTTACCGGTATTTGATATGACTCGAGCTTGGTTCTGTCAATATCAAGATAAATATGAGGCGTATCTGCTGTGAACGTTGAAAAAGAATAAGAGAAATCGGCATCTGCATTAAGCGATGCCAGAAATTTTTCAAGATTATCAAACAATTGATTTGGTGTTACATCTCCATTATTGGTTAACAATTCAAGTGATAAACCGTTACTCTGCCCAACACCGGGAATTGAAGGAGGAGCAAAAAAATTGATTTCGGCAGAATTTTTCATATCGGCAAAAGTTTTTGCTAGTCTTTTACTTAACTCTTCAACTGAAAGATTTTTTGATGTACGTTCATCCCACGCTTCCAAACCTACAACACCCAGAGCGACATTTTCACCACTGCCGCCAAGCATACTGTATCCTGCAACCGATATAAAATATTTGACTCCGTCAATTTTGAGTACCCGTGAAGTAATTTCAGATAAAATATCATTAGTTTGGTTGATTGTTGCAGTATCTGTAAGTTGAATATTAGCAAAAATAATTCCCTGATCTTCTTCTGGCAAAAATGAATTAGCTGTCATTTTAAAAATAACAATAATTAACGATATAACAACCAATGTTACCACTATGGTAGTTTTGATATTTTTTGAAAAAAAGCCTACAATTTGCAAATACTTGTTTTTGAAAAAATCTATCGTATTATTGAACCACTTGAAAAAACCTCGCGCTTCTTTTTGTTTGTCGTTGCGTAAAAAAATTGCACACAAAGCCGGTGATAGTGTTAACGCATTAAATGCCGAAAATACAATTGCCGTAGAAATGGTTACAGCAAATTGTTGATAGATTTTACCGGTAATACCTGCCATCAAACCGACAGGAACAAAAATTGATAATAACACAAATGTGGTGGCAATAATTGCTCCGGCGATTTGTTGCATTCCTTTAATACTGGCAGTTTTAGAATCAAGATTTTCATATTGCATCAGATATTGAACACGCTCGACAACAATAATTGCGTCATCTACAACCAAACCAATTGCCAAAATCATCGCAAATAGTGTTAAGATATTAATATCAAATCCTAATAAATAGATGACAGCAAAAGTTGCCACCAACGAAACAGGGATAGTAATCAACGGAATCATTGTAGTTTTGGCACTTTGCAAAAAAATATAAGTTACCAATACAACCAGAATGAATGTTATGGCTAGTGTTTCTATAATACCGGCAATAGATGCTTTAACATAATTTGTAGAATCGTAACCAATACTTATTTCAATATCTTGGGGTAAAATATTACGTAAATTTTGTAACTCTTTTTGAACATTTTTCATAATTTCAAGCGAATTAGAATCAGGTAATTGACTCAGGGCTATAACCACCGCCGGAGCATTGTCAAAATGCGCCTGCATGGTGTAGGTATTGGCTCCTAACTCCACACGTGCCACGTCACGCAGACGAATAATTCCTCCTTCTTTGGTTGTGGTTAGAATAATTTGTTCAAAATCTTCAACAGTATTTAGAAGCCCTTTGGCATTAAGCGACAAAACCATTAAGGTATCCTTGCTGCTGGGAGCAGATCCAATACTGCCTATTGAAGCTTGAATATTTTGATTTTCAATTGCCGTTGCAATATCTGAGCTGCTTAATCCCAGTGATGACAATTTTTGCGGATTGAGCCAAACACGCATACTATATTGCGGACCATAAATTGATACATCACCGATACCGGAAATGCGTGACAAAATATCTTTAATATTTGTATAGGCATAGTTGCTTAAAAACAAATCATTATAAGTACCTTTAGGAGAACGCAAAACCAACATGGCTAACATATTAGATGAGCGGGTATTGACATCTACTCCTTCTTGTATCACAGCTGTCGGCAGTTGTGACATAACTTGTTGTAATCTATTTTGAACTTTTACCTGAGCAATATCTTTATCTGTTCCGACATTAAATGTAATTGTCAGTTGATAAGAACCATTGTCATCGGAAGTTGATGACATATAAAGCATATTTTCAACACCATTAATTTTAT
>JAFTLF010000137.1 GCA_017452885.1 Alphaproteobacteria bacterium | reverse complement strand
TAGCGGTGGGAAAATATATTTATCCCTTGGATGCAGATGATGTAATTATGCCGAAGTGTTTAGAGCGGTTACATAGTATAATTACTTCCACTAATAATCGTGTCGTTGGGAGTGAAGTGCTTTTATTTGGAAAGAAATCAGGACTTTTCCTGCAACCTAAATTTTCAAAATACGAAATGTACGGCATCCATGAAAATTGTGTGGTGTCTTCTTTATTTTATAAAGAAGATTTTGAGCATTTTGGTGGGTATAGAACAGAGTTCAACGGTTATGGGGGAGACGATATGGATTATTGGCTCAACTATATCGATAAAAATCTTCCAATGTATAGACTAAAAGAAGTTTTATTCATGTATCGCACAAAAGAAAGAAATGAAAGCGTGTGGAAAAATTATTCTGCTGCGGAGTTCAATAAAAGACAAAAAATTAAAAATGACTTATTAGTGCGCTTTCATCCCCAAATGCGTCTGTGGGTAATATTGTATCGCATCATTAATACATTTCTGCCCTTTTTCTATCGGAAAAGAATTAACAAACATGGAACTTTAAAAATTAAGATTTTGGGAGTTCCTGTTTTTATACGTCAATGCCACATGTAAGTAAAGGTAATAATAATGAAAAGGTTTTGGGTTAAATTATTTTCTTGTTTTCTTCCAACTAAACGAATCAGACATAGTTTTAGAACGTATTTTTTTGAAAAGCATAATATTGATGCGATTATATTTGATGAGTTGAGACATCCCGAAAATGCTGAAAAATGCGTGCAAAACAACCATAAGAAGCTCAAATATCCTTATTCAATAGGGATTGTTACATATAACAAACGATTTGACACTTATTTTAAACCATTAATACATGCAATCCGTAAAAATTTTACAGGGGATATCATTGTCTGTATCAATGGAACGCATAACGAGCCGTTTGATGAGGAATATAGAAAAAAAATGCTCAAATTCTTGAGTGAGTTTGATCATATTTATCCTATGTTTTTTACCGACTTTCGTAGTCTCGGAAAACTTTGGCACAATTGTTTTATTAAATCTCCAACAGACGGGATGTTGCTGCTAAATGACGATGTCTCTATAACAGATGAATTTTGGTCTGGCTTAACTGCAGCAATTATCCAAAATAAAAATCATTCTTTCAAAATAAATGGTGTGTGGTGTCATATTTTTTTGAATAGGAAAGAAGTAGATGCTATTGGATGGTTTGATGAACGCTTGTTAGGCGTAGGATATGAAGATACAGATTTTGAAGCGCGTTGGTTCAAAAAATACAAAAAATATATGCCGCAGATAAGCGATGTCCCTGGGTTGGTAGCGATTTCTGATAATTCGAATACCGTTATTAATCAACGGAAATGCTGGGGAAAATATAGCCTTTTTAATAAAGAATTCTTTATTAAAAAATTTCAGGTGAAAGAACGGGGAGTTCCTTACGAACAAAAAATAGCGGATGTTGTTCAATATCCGTATGAAAACTTTTATTGGAGTAAAAAACATGAAATCTAAAGTACTAATAACCGGGATGGCTGGATTACTGGGCAGCAATTTTTCCAGATATTTGCTAAAACAGGGATATGATGTTGTGGGAATTGATGATTTTTCTGGAGGATATAAAGAAAATTTGCCCAAAGAGGTTAAGTGCAGCAATATAAATCTTGGAGAATTAGAAGCTGTAGAAAGTTTTTTCAAAACAGAAAAGCCAGAATATGTATATCATTTTGCAGCATATGCGGCCGAAGGCCTGTCTCCTTTTATTCGCCGCTATAATTATATCAACAATCTGATTTGCTCAAGTAATTTGATAACTTCAGCGATTAATCATAATGTGCGGAAATTTATTTTTACATCTTCCATGGCAACCTATGGTGCTGAAAATATTCCTCCTTTTACTGAGGATATGCAGCCTAAACCGATAGATCCTTACGGTATTGCTAAATATGCGGTGGAAATGGATTTGAAGTTGGCGCATGATCAGTTCGGATTGAACTATTCAATCATCAGACCGCATAATATCATCGGTTGTTATCAAAATATCTGGGATAGGTACAGAAATGTTATCGGCATCTGGATTAGAAAAATCATTCATCATGAACCTATCTCTATTTTTGGGGATGGAATGCAGAAAAGAGCGTTTTCAGATGTAAAATATTATTACAAACCTTTTGAACAATTGATGACATCATACAATGGTGAAATATTTAATCTTGGAGCCGACCAAGAACAAACAATTTTAGAGGCGGCGAAGACAGTTCAAAAATGTGCGGCAGACTTTGGATATAAGCCAGAGATTCAACATTATGAACCAAGGCACGAAGCAAAAATTGCTTTTTGTAATCATGATAAAGCAAAACGGCTTTTAAATTTTGTTGATGGAACGGATTTTAATCAGACCATACATGATATGTTTGAATGGGCTCTGACTCAGCCTGATCGCCCTGTAAAAAGTATTGATTACGAAATTTCTAAAAATATTTATTCATATTGGAAATAAAACAATGATATATGATTGCTTTTGTTTTTATAATGAACTGGATATGTTGGAAATTCGCCTAAATATTCTAGACAAAGTTGTTGATCAATTTGTTTTAGTTGAAGCGACAAAAACCCATGCCGGATTTGAGAAAAAATTATATTTTGAAGAAAATAAGGCGAGGTTTGTTCGCTTTTTACCGAAAATAATTCATGTCGTGACAGATGATTTCAAGTCTTATAGTACATCTTGGGGATATGAAAACCATCAAAGAAACGACTGTGTAAAAGGATTAAGCGGGATAAAGCCGGATGATGTTGTCATCTTATCTGATGTTGATGAAATTCCTAATCCCCAAAAAATAATACAGTTTAAAGACTATCCGGGAATCAAGTTGTTTGAACAGGATATGTTTTATTATTATTTGAACTATAGAAATGATACTTGTCCAAAATGGAAATTGGGAAGCCGAATGTTCCATTGGAAAGACTTTTCCAAAGAGTCTCATGTTAATTTCAGCGAATATTTTGTAGAAGAAGCAAATCTCGGGGCAACAATGACAAGAATGCGCTGGGTCCATCCTGATAAAGTTATTTCCAAGGGGGGATGGCATTTTTCTTATTGCGGCGGTACAGATTTTATAATCAATAAAATTAAATCATTTGCTCATCAGGAGTATAATAATTTTTCAATTCTGGATGCAGAAAAAATAAATAAAATCATTGCTTCCGGAAAAGATATATTAAATAGAGATTATACTTATTCAGTTGTGCCGTTGAATGAAGAATTTCCTGAATATATTAGAGAAAATAAATGTAAATATAGCAACATAATTAGGCAAATGAATTTTTGGGAAGTTCAAAAATACAAATTACATACGCTCGGGAGTACAGTACTGAAATTAGTACTGATACTGCTGTCTATTTTAATTCCATATAAAAGTTGGCGTAAGAAAATACGTTCTATTTATAAAAAATAACTTATTTGAGGGGGAATATTGTGAAAGTCGGAATTATCGGAACTGGTTATGTAGGCTTACCGACAGGTGTCGGACTTGCCGAACTTGGCAACCAAGTTATATGTATAGACAGAGAACCAAGAAAAATTGAAGCCTTGCAGGCCGGAAAAATTACCTTATATGAAGACGGATTGGAAGAGCTGTTTCATAAAAATGTTAAAGAAGGTCGTCTGCATTTTACAACATCTATGAAAGAAGGTATTTCAGACGCTGATTTGGTTATTATTGCGGTCGGGACACCGCCGCATCCGGTTACCAAAGAAGCTGATATGAAATATATTCATGCCGCAGCAACCGAACTGGCCGAATATTTGACCGATTATACGGTTGTTGCCACAAAATCTACGGTTCCGGTTGGAACGGGAGATGTTGTCGAAGGCTTAATTGCTAAGAAAAATCCTAACGCTGACTTTGATGTTGTTTCATTACCCGAATTTTTACGTGAAGGATTTGCCGTTTATGACTTCTTCCATCCTGACAGAATTGTTGTCGGCGCAAATACGGAAAAAGCGCGTAATGTCATTAAAGAACTCTACAAACCGTTTGAGGGCAAAACCAATATGTTGTTTGTTAAGCGCCGTTCAAGTGAGACAATCAAATACGCGTCAAATGCTTTTCTGGCAATCAAAATTCATTACATTAATGAAATGGCAAACTTCTGTGAAAAGACTGGCGCTGATATTACCGAAGTTGCCAAAGGTATGGGCTTAGATACGCGTATCGGTAATAGATTTTTAAATCCTGGGCCTGGTTATGGCGGAAGCTGTTTTCCTAAAGATACAATGGCTATGGCTTATATGGCACGCCAAAATGATGTTGATATGACATTGATTAAAGCGGCGATTGACGGCAATGCCAAGCGTAAGCAACAAATGGCAGAAAGAATTTTAGAATCAGTAAAAAGCATTGAAAATCCAAAGATTGCTGTTCTGGGTTTGGCATTCAAGGATGGAACTGACGACTGCCGAGAAAGTCCGGCAATGGAAATTATCGGAAATCTGTTAGAAGTTAATGCTAATATTACCGCATATGACCCCAAAGCTATGGTGACATCAAAACTCTTGATTGGCGACAAAATCAAATACGCAGAGAATATGTATGATGCTCTAAAAGATGCGGATGTTTTGGCAATTTTAACCGAATGGCAGGAGTTCAAAACTCTTAATTTGCAAAAAGCCGCTTCGTTAATGCGCCACAAAAACATCGTGGATTGCCGAAATTTGCTGAATGCAGATACTGCAAAAAACAATGGTTTTAAATATCAGGGAATTGGTAGATAGTGTGTGTAAAATAAAATTAGCGGCATGAGCTGGTAGAGCAAAGTAAATGATTCATGCCTATGTAAAATATTTTAATAAAAAATTGAATGCCGCTCAGCAGAAAGTACAGCGACAAGGATTGCTGCGGTATGCGGAGAATCATGACTTCTTGATCAATAGTTGGCATACCAATAAAATTTTAAAGAGTATTCTGATGCAAATGGAAGCCGGAGACATATTACTGACTGCCGAAATCAGCTGTCTTGGCTCGTCGTTGCGAGAAATACAGGAAGTAATAGCTTTGTGTCTGGGCAGAAAAATAAAGCTGATTATCATTAACGGAAATTATATATTTGAAGACACGCCGCAAAACAGGCTGTTGCTGTCAGCCATAGATATGGTATTGGCAATTAATTCAAAGTTAAAATCACAAATTATGCGCAATAAAGTACAAGAGTTGCGAAGCAAAGGAAAAAGATTCGGTCGTCCGTCCGGAAGTCGTAATAAAAGCATCAAATTAAGCGGACATGAACAAGAAATCGCTAAAATGCTTGAACAAAAAATATCCAAAACCGAAATCGCCCGTCGTCTTGGTGTCAATCGTATGACATTATATGCCTTTTTACGTCAAATGCAAAAATAAAAGCCACTTTCAAACAAAAGTGGCTTTTTTACGTTTAATCATCAAGTTCTTGCCAGTTAGCAAGGTGGTCAATGAATTTTTCCACATGCTCAACACGACGATTTTGATAATCCAAATAATAAGCATGCTCCCACACGTCAATATTTAATATTGGTTTGATTCCGCGGGCAATCGGAGTATCTCCGTTAGCAGTGGTCATAATCTTTATTGTGCCGTTGTCTTCATAAACCCAAGCCCAGCCACTGCCAAATTGTGCAACAGCGGCATCTCGAAGCTGTTTTCTGAATTCTTCAAAAGAGCCGTATTGTTCAACAATTTTATCTAATAATTTACCTTTGGGGATTCCTCCTTGCGGAGACATGGATTTCCACAAAAACTCATGATTCCAAACTTGTCCGGCATTATTAAAAATAGCTTGCTTATCCGGTTTATTATATGTAGCGCAAATAATGTCCTCAAGTGACATATTTTCAAATTCACTTCCCTCAATCAATTTATTGAGAGTATTAACATAGTTGGGATAATGCTTGCCATAATGAAAAGAGAGAGTTTTTTCTGAAACATAAGGCTCCAATGCACTCATTTCATAGGGAAGTTCTTGAACTTTAAACATGATGTTCTCCTTATAATAAATGGAAAATTACTATTGTTTATGATGTTTAATATAGGTATTTGTGCCGATTTCATCAAGCAACTTTTGTTCTTTTTCTGTTAATTCTTTTTCTTCTTGTTTAGTTCTGTTTTCATCAATTATTTCATAAGTTTTTTGTTCTTTGAACATATCTGCGATAATATCACGAATTTCTTCAATGCGTTGTCGAATATTATTGAGCTTTATTTCAAGCGCGGCACGAATCTTCAAATAGCGTTTGGTGTATAAGCCAAAATCGCCGCACAAACTGGGATTTTCCGTAGCAAAAATTTTTTCTGCTTCAAACTTTTCATTCAAAAGGCGCAATTCTTCAATTGTCTGCTCTTCAGCTTCTTGTTGTTCAGCCAAAAGCTTACGTTGTTCGTCAATATCAAATTTCTTGATACGGGTAAGCGTCTTAAGCGATTTGTTCATCTAAGACTTATGCCTCCGGATTAAAAGGTGTGGCCAGAATATTGCCGAGAGTTTCATAACATTCCTCAAGGCTAAAACGCTCTTGTTTTCCTTGAGAAAGAAATTCTTCTATCTTTGGGTAATAAAATATTGCCTCATCAACTTCTTTATTGGACCCTCTTTTATATGCTCCCAAACGAATAAGTTCAGCCATATCTTCATAGGACGCTATGTATTTACGAGCCTTAGCCACAAGGGCATATTCTTCTTTGGTATCACAATCCGGCATAGTACGCGAAATAGAGCGCAAAATATTAATTGCCGGATAACGATTACGTTCGGCGATTGCTCGATCCAATACAATATGTCCATCCAGAATAGATCGTACGGCATCGGCCACCGGCTCGTTGTGGTCATCACCATCAACCAAAACCGTAAACAATCCGGTAATTGTTCCGTTTCCGGCTCCCGGACCGGCTCTTTCCAACAATCTCGGCAATTCAGAAAAAACACTGGGGGTATACCCCTTTGAAGCAGGAGGCTCTCCGACAGAAAGAGCAATTTCCCGTTGTGCCATAGCAAAACGAGTAATCGAATCCATCATGCACAACACATCCTTATTTTCGTCGCGGAAAAATTCAGCAACCGCCATAGTCACATAAGCCGCCTGCCGACGTAACAACGGGCTTTCATCAGATGTTGCCAATACCAAAACCGATTTTGCCAAACCGTCAGACCCCAAAACATCTTCAACAAATTCTTTTGCCTCACGACCACGTTCACCAATCAAACCGATAACCGAAACATCAGAACTAGTATGACGCGCCATCATCGACATCAGAGTCGATTTTCCGACACCGGAACCGGCAAAAATACCCATACGCTGCCCTTTGCAAATTGTCAAAAATGTATTTACTGCCTTCACGCCAAGGTCAACTTTGCCTTTGACGCGATCGCGGAATTGTGCAGGCGGTGGTGAGTTTTTTATAAAATAAGGTTTGCTTCCTTTAATTAACGGACCTTTGCCGTCAATTGCTTCACCAAAAGCATTGATAATACGCCCCAACCATGAGGGGTGCGGATAAATAACCGGACAAGCATCTTCCACTTCAACCAAACAACCAAGTCCAATACCATCCATTGAGGCATAGGGCATAAGAAGAATCTTATCGTCTTTAAAACTTACAACTTCACAGGGGACTTTCTGAGCATTGTTGTTGAGTACACTGCAACGATCCCCGATTGATAATTTGGTCAAGATTCCACTGACTTCAATAAAAAGTCCTTGCACCCCGGTAACTTTACCATAATAAGATGCGGTATCCATTTTATTGACTTCTTGCAAAATATTTTCCAAATAAGCGCCCAATTTAATTACCCTTTTATTATCTTAATTTATTTCAATATACACATTTATACTTATTTTTCAGCCCTTTTTGCGGTTATCAACATCCCGTGTTAATAATTATTAACAGCCCCGTCAAAAAAGTTAACAAATATAAAATAACAATATATGATGACAATATCTGATAAAACCGATTGCATGGAAGGAAGATGTGTTATGCGCGTGTTGCTTGTAGAAGATGATTATGCGATTTCGCAAAGTATCGAAACCATGCTCAAAAAGGAGGGTATGATTGTTGATACCACCGATTTGGGTGAGGACGGCTTGGAAATCGGCAAACTGTACGATTATGACATTATCATTTTGGATTTGATGTTGCCTGATATGAACGGTTATGAAGTGCTTAAAAATCTGCGGGCATCCAAAGTTAATACGCCGGTTCTCATTCTTTCCGGCCTCAGCGAACCGGACAAAAAGGTTAAAGGACTCGGATATGGTGCCGATGATTATCTCACCAAACCGTTTGACAAGGCGGAACTATTGGCTCGAATCCAAGCCGTCGTTCGTCGTTCCAAAGGTCATTCCAACTCTGTTATTAAAACCGGTGATGTTGAAGTTAATCTGGATAATCAGACCGTTACGGTTAACGGCAAGGCTCTGCATCTGACCGGTAAAGAGTACGGTATTATGGAGTTGCTTTCTTTGCGCAAAGGTTCAACCTTAAACAAAGATCAATTTCTTAATCACCTCTATGGTGGAATCGATGAACCGGAGCTTAAAATTATTGATGTGTTTATTTGCAAGTTGCGCAAAAAACTTGAAAAGGCATCCGGAGGCAAGAATTACATCGAAACTGTTTGGGGTAGGGGCTATGTGTTGGTTGATCCCGACGAGGTAAAAAAGTAAAATATGTTGCGCCGATAACAAAAACGCTCAGGACTGTTTTTTAGTTTCTGAGCGTTTTTTCATCAGAGGAATAAATATTATATATAATTTCAAACCTCGTTAAGCTTTATGCGTTAATATTAAAAACCGATTATTTTTATTTAGTTTTTGAATTTATATGATTTTCCGGTTTTTTTCATAACAATGCGGGCAAAAGACTTCTTTGCCGCATAAGTCATAAACAAAGGTTCCTCCAGCTTAAGAGTTCCCAAGGTTTCTTCCAAGGCTTCAAAGCTGTTATATATATTACGGACAATAGACAAGTCATCGCGTACAACGTCATAAAGCATTGTGGGACTATGTTTGGTCATGATAAAAACTCCATTATTTGTTAAACTAAATTTAGTCCGTCAAAAACAAAATGGAGTATAATAACAAATTATGGCGTTGAATAGTACATATTTTTCGTACACCCTGTACGAAAAATATGTACACCATTCCGATATATTGTCAGGCTCGACCGGAGAATTGGCTGAGTCGATTAATATCTATTTTAAGCTCATCAAGTGCTTTCTGCCATTTTTCTTCATCTTTTGTTTTAAACACAAGTTCCTCAGAAGCAGAAGTGACCAGCCAATCATTGGTAATAATCTCTTTTTCAAGCTGTCCCGGGGCCCAGTTAGCATATCCCATTGCAATGATAGATTCTCTTGGACCGTCACCTTTGGCAATATCCGATAAAATGTCAACAGAAGACGAAACAGCTACACCGCCACCTGTTACAACACAGTCACCAAGTAAATAATCCGTTGTATGCAAAACAAATCCACGCACTTTGTCAACAGGACCTCCTTGATAGAGAGCCGGCGGAGGAATACTCATATCAAAACGTATCGGCAACTGCATTGCCAAATCCAAAAATGAAAATTCGGTAATTTTGTGATTAATAACAAAACCCATAGCACCTTGCGCAGAATGAGCGCATAAGTAAACAACGGCATGTTCAAATCGTTCATCATCCAAAGATGGAGCCGCAACCAGACATTTTCCTTTAAGATAATTTGTTTGACTGTTATCCATATAACTCACCAATTTTAATTATTCATACTTGTATTCTACCATATTATATCGTAATTTAAAAATAAATTTCAAACTTTTGCGAAGATTTATCTGATGTTAAACACCTTGAAAATTCTTTTTTTAAGTATATATCTGCTTCTTTGCGCTCCGGCACAGGCTCAAGAGGGCGGAAAAGTTATTCTTGATTTGCAAGATGAAGAAGAAAGTTTTTTTAATTTTCGCGAAGAATATGATAAATATTGGAACGATATAGAATATTTTGATAATAAATATCCGGCCGGTCAGATTGAAGAAGATTTTTCGGAAGATGTTATTGAGCGACATCCTGAATATACTGCTGACAGCTCTGTTCTGCGCGAAAACTTTTTGCGCAAGACTATCAAAGTGCGCCGTTTGTACAATAATATAAAATCCCAAGTTATGGAATATCTATTAAAACAGGATATTCCCTTGATTGTTCCAGATGATCAATACGAGTTTGGTACTCCGGAAGAATATCAACAATCATCTGATAAAAATAACGCGTTGATTATAAAAGATTTTAAAAAGGTCATCGCATATTCAAATAATCAACAAGATAAGGATGCCGCCAAAGCTAAAAAAGCGCGAGATGCAGGCTTACCTGATGCTTCGGAAAATGCCGAAAAGATGAAAAAAGCGCTACTCGAAAAAGATTGGAAAACAGTGTTTACGTATGGTCTGTTTGATGGTAAGTCGCCTTTTGAAGATAATCGGGGGATTGGTGATTGGCAAGGAGAAGAAAATAAACTACAAGCCAGAATTATCAGCACTAATAAGGTTATAAATAATGAAACAAATGTTTATGGTGCCATCCAGTTGCGTGTTCCTGAAGAAGATTTTATTTTGTTTGAAAAATACCAAGATGCTAGCCCGCTTAAGATAAAAAACACAGAATTATTCAATTTGAAAAATATTCAGTATAATTATCCTTTGCCACGGCGTTTTTTCTTAACCGGAGAAGAAAATATTGTAGCATATACAGGGCTGGTAACAATTCCGTTTCGTGCAGAAGTAAAAGATACCTCACAACCTTATAAAGTTGCAGTTAATATTGAGGTTGGTGTCTGTCATAATACAGAATGCCAAAAGGAGCTTCTTCATCCGCAACTTGAAGTTGCCGCAGGAACAGAAAAAGATGCAGAATCAAAGGTTGGATTATTTTTACGTTTGATAGAACGTCAGTATCCTCGTACAAATCGTGATGATATAAAAATTACTTCTTTTGTTGCAGAAACTTCAGCCGATGCAAACAGCGGACAAGTATTGCGTTTGGAAGTAGAAACCAAAGATTCACCAACGCGAGTAGATGCCTTTATTGAGAATTTATCAGATAAAAAATTTAGCTCACCTTTAATTCGTATTGATGGTAAAAAAATGGTTATTCGTTTTCGTAGCCTTGAAAAAAATACTGATTATATCGGGAAGAAATTTGACCTTTTGATAGCCTCATCACCGGAAGTCATTTTGCGTCAAAGTATGGTTTTGGAAGCAGATTCCTTAATAAACAGCGAAAATTCAAAACTTAATTTTGCTATTATATGGTTTGCTTTTATTGGTGGGCTGATATTAAATTTCATGCCTTGCGTATTTCCAGTCTTATCTCTCAAAATATTATCATTTACTCGTTTTGGAGCTGTAAAAACAGAACGTATTCGTCGAGATTTTTGTTGGAATATTTTAGGCATATTATGTTCTTTTGTGATTATTATTGCCTTCTTGTGCGTATTAAAATTATTGGGTTATGCCATTGGTTGGGGTATGCAGTTTCAAAGCATAAGCTTTATTAGCTTTATGATATTTGTAATTGCTTTATTTTTAGCACAAATAATGGGGCTTATTAATTTGCATTTGCCTGAGTTTATACAAAAGGCTGCCACAAACAAAGAACGTGGAGAAAAAGCTGTTCAGTTTCTTACCGGTATGTTTTTAGTTCTGTTGTCAACGCCTTGTACAGCCCCATATCTTGGTACGGCACTTGGTTTTGCATTAGCCGGTTCATTGGTTGATATTGCTGTTATTGTAGGAATGGTTGGATTGGGATTGGCATTTCCTTACATATTGGTAGCATTGATTCCGGAATTGGCTTACTACGTTCCTAAACCGGGAAAATGGATGAAATGGTTTAATTTTGCCATTTTTCTTATGTTGTTATTGACTTTAGGGTGGCTGCTCTCAATCCTCATTGCCCAAGGAGGGAGCAAATTGTTGTGGCATTATGCTTTATTTATTCTTGGTATATGGATTTTGTTGGCTTTTCACAAATCCTTAATCAACGAATTGGAACATCAAGAAAAAGATCCGCAGACATTTTTGAGTATTTGTAGAGTTTTCAATTGGATATGTGCTGTTATTGTAGTGATGATTGTCGGCTGGGGAATTTATGATGCTAAAAAAGCAGTTTCTAAAATCCAAGAGAGTAAAAATATTACCGCAGAAAAAGTTATTGATTTTGATCTTATTGATAAACTTATTGCCAACGGCAATATAGTACTGCTTAAGGTTGGGGCTAATTGGTGTTTAACATGTCATTATAACGATGCAATGTTGCTAGAAACGTCATCTTCTCAAGAAATGTTTGCCCGCTATAATATCGTTCCGTTGGAAGTTGATTGGAGTAATTACAATGCAGAAGTTTTGGCTTTTATGGAGATGTATGGCCGTAAAGGGCTACCTTTTTATGTGATATTTTCTTCTCGAGTACCAGACGGACAAGTTCTGCCGGAAATAATAAATGAGCGTGATTTTGAACAGATTATAAAAAATCTGTATTACGGAGCTCACAAAAATTTTTAGCCTGATTACGAGCCAAAGTATCAACTCTCTCATTTTCAGGATGTCCGTTATGTCCTTTTACCCAAACCCATTTTATTTGATGCTGAGAAACCAAAGTATCAAGTTGTTGCCATAAATCAATATTTTTAACCGGAGATTTTTTGTTGGTTGTGCGCCAATTATTGCTTTTCCAGTTTGGTAACCACTGATTGATTCCGTCCATAACATAACGACTGTCCGTATACAAAGTGATGCTGCATTCTTTTTTTAGTGCTTTAAGCGCTTCAATTACGGCAGTTAGTTCCATACGATTATTGGTAGTATCTTTTTCACCGCCGGATAATTCTTTTTCAACCGTTCCGCATCGCAAAATAGCTCCCCAACCACCGGCACCGGGGTTGCCCGAACAAGCTCCGTCTGTATATATCTCAATTTCCGGCATCAGATTTCACCATAAATATATTCATTAAAAAATTCATTTATAAAGATTTGAGCGTCTTCTTCTCCACGAATAACCTTTGCTACAAAGGAACGTAATTTATTTTTCGGAATGTATATTCTGAAATCATGTGGAGCCGCTTTATCTGCACCAATAACTCCTTCAATCAAAAAGTCATCATCAATATATGGAGAAATAATAAATTCAACATTACAAAAACGAACCACACCACGAGGCGGAAGTCGCAAATCAGGTCTGGTAATCAAATTAAGCTGCCCTTCAATTCCGGGAATCGCATCCATTTGATTATAGTTGCTAAAACGTACCTTATTATATTCGCCGCCATTATTAATAATGTTGCAAGACAGATAAAGCTCGCGCGCAATAACATTACTGGAGTTTGATGCTTGAATAGAGAAAGATAGTTTAAGATATTGTTTTGGAGGGTTATCAATACTGTTAGGATAAAGTATATCACCGTCCACAATATCCATAACTTCCAGTTGGCGCTCACCCATAATCAATTCAATATTAGGCTGAGGACAACGGCCGAACATACCGGCAATAACAGCATAAGGAGCCGGAACATTATTAGAGCCGGAGCGAATGTATATGGCACTATTGCTTGTTGTCATCAATGGAGCAATATCACATTTAGGAATATAGGTTGCCAAAAATCCGTCACCATTATTATCACAACTTATAACATGATTACGAACTTTATTATGACTTGGAATGGTGCATCCCGAAATGGCGTTTTCAATCCAACTCAAAAAACGATGAACATTTTGTACTTTAACTTTTGCTTGCGCAACATCTCCGACATCCATATCGCGAGAACATTCCACGCCCCATATAATTACGCCACCCTCCGAATTACCAAAACCGGATATTGCTTTGGCTAGATTCTTACGATCGTCACGATGTAAAGTAGTAAAATTTTTGCCCGAAGATACCGCTTGTTTAAAATCCAAAAACAACTCTTCAGTCTGGCGGTTCATAATAAATTCATCAATAGCATCTTCACCAAAATAGATTAATTTCTGAAAAATATCTTCCGCTCTCGACATTGTAGCGCTCCCTACTAGTTGGTCGGTATTTTAAACCGTACATCTTCCTTTACTACTATAATATCATGAATCTTAAGATTCTTATAATGCTTTTTTAGCTCATCAATTATTTGAACAACAAGTTCTTCCGGAGCAGAAGCACCGGCGCTGATGCCGATAGCTTTGATGCCGTGCAGTTCACTCCAAGGCATTTCGGAAACATCATCAATTAAAAATGATTTACTAATTCCCGATTCTGCAGCAATTTTTTGCAGTTGTTGCGAATTGGAAGAATTTTTAGAGCCGACTACCACAATTGCTTCGACATATTTTGATATTTCACGTACAGCCATTTGCCTGTGAGTGGTAGCATAACAAGTATCACTTTGCGACAGGGTTTCGGGGTTGCCAAATCTCTGCTGTAATATATCGGCTATTTCAGCCACTTCTGTTGTAGAAAGTGTAGTCTGCGTCACCATTCCCAAGGGCTTATCATCATCAAAACAAACAGTTGCTGCTTCTTGCGGAGTCGCAATAATTTTATATTTATCATAATTTTCAAGCTGACCGACCGTGCCTATAATTTCCGGATGTGTCGGCTTGCCGATAACGGCAATATTTTTGCCTTCATCAGCCAGTCGAACAATTTTTTTATGAACTTTTTCTACCAAAGGGCAGGTGGCATCAATCACCTTTAGTCCGAGCGATTCGGCTTTGCGATATATTTTTAGCGGAGCGCCATGAGCTGAAATAATAACAGGACGACTCATATCACTTATTTCATCCAGAGATTCGATGAATATAACACCTTGCTTGCGCAGATTTTCAACCACGTGTTTATTATGTACAATTTCATGATGAACATAAAGCGGAGTTCCATAATTTTTTAAAGCCAACTCTACAATTCCGATTGCACGACACACTCCGCCGCAAAATCCACGCGGCGATGCCAAATATACATCAAGTTTATCTGACATTATTTGTTTTTCAGACATTGTTGTAACTCGTCATATGACATATATTTATCAATATCACCGAGTAATGTATATGTTGGAGTAGAGCTGAAAATTGTCTGCGCAACATTTTGTATATCATCAAGTGTCACTTTTTCAATTCGTTCAACCATTTCATCAATCGGAATAATACGATTATATATCAAATGCTGACGTGCCAACACTTCTGCAACGGAAGATGAACTTTCAAGTGACATCAACATACTTGCCTTAAGTTGTGTTTTGGCTCGATCAAGCTCTTTCTGCAAAACTTTTTCATTGCAAACTTTTTTAATTTCTTCAACAACAACCGGCATTAATGTCGGCAAATCCTTACCACCGGTTCCTGCATAAATACCAAAAACGCCGTCTTGAGTATGTGAGCCGGTAAAGCTGTATACCGAATATACCAAGCCGCGTTTTTCGCGAATTTCTTGAAATAATCGTGATGACATACCGCCGCCGAACAAGGTTGAAAACAAGATAATAGGATAATATTGTTCGGTAGAATAAGGCACACCTTTAAAACCCATAATAACGTGAGCTTGTTCAATATTGCGTTTTTCGGCATAAAAACCACCGGTATATTTTTGTTCATCAGGAACAAAATCAGTATGCGGTTGAATTCCATTCATACGCTGTTCTACCATTTTGACAAATCTATCATGTTCAATATTACCAACAGCACATACTACCATGTTTTCTGCCGCATAATTGGTCTTTAGGTAATTTTGCAGAGTTTCTCGCGTAAAACCGCGAACAATTTCTTTTGGTCCCAGAATCGAACGTCCCAAAGCCTGATTTTTAAAAGCATTTTCTTGAAAATAATCAAAAATAATATCATCGGGAGTATCAATTGTTTGCTTAATTTCTTGTACGACCACTTCTTGCTCTTTTTTCATTTCTTCTTCAGGAAAAGTAGAGTTCATAAGAGAGTCAGACAAAACATCCAAAGCAAGTTCAGCATCGTTTTTCAGCATTTTAGCATAATATGATGTAAACTCGCGAGAAGTATAAGCATTAGACTGTCCGCCGACATCTTCAATAGCTTCGGATATTTGTAGAGCAGTACGAGTCTTGGTTCCCTTAAATGACATATGTTCCAAAAAATGAGATATTCCGTTTACTTCCGGCTTTTCATAGGCAGAGCCTGTTTTTATCCATATTCCCAAAGAAACGCTTTCAAGCTGCGGATAAGAAGATGTTATAATACGAAGACCATTTTTCAATGTACTGATTTTTGACTGCATAATTTTATAGATTCCATTTCATTTCACAATGATTACTGTTATATAGATATTTATAGTCCATAATTTTAAAAAGGAAAGGAATTATTTATGGAAATGAAAACTCCTCGTTTTGCAGTAGTATTATCCGGATGTGGTGTTTTTGACGGTTCAGAGATTCACGAAGCCGTTTTAACAATGTTAGCAATCGAAAGAGTAGGGTGTGAATATCAATGTTTTGCTCCCAATACTTGGCAAGCCAGAACAATTGATCATTTTACCGGTAATGCTGTTGCCATCGCCGGAGATGAAGATAATCGCAATGTGTTAGCCGAATCTGCACGCATTTGTCGAGGCAATATTAAAGATTTGTCTGAATTTCGTGCGCAAGATTTTGAAGGAATAGTTTTTCCTGGAGGTTTCGGAGCGGCACTAAATCTCAGCGACTTTGCGGTCAAAGGTGCAGAATGTGAAATCAATCAGGAAGTTCGTCGAGCTTTAGAAGATAGTTATCGCCAAGGATTGGTTATAGGTGCTATGTGTATAGCTCCGGTTGTTGTCGCACGAGTATTGGGACACAAGCATATAAAAATAACAATAGGTGATGATAAAAATGTTGCTGCCGGTATTGCCAAAATGGGAGCAGAACACGAAAATAAGGGAGTAACGGAAGTATGTGTTGATGAAGAACACAAAATTGTTACAACACCTTGCTATATGCTGGCAAAATCCATGAAGGAAGTTGCCGAAGGAACGGCAAATTTGGTCGATGAAATGCTTGAACTTATGGATTACTAATCTATTGTACAATGCAAAAAGAAAACCCCTTCTCGAAAGCTCGAGCAGGGGTTTCTTTCTAGAGGGATGTTTCTCTTACTTAGTTTCAGTAAGATTGATGCCTAGCTTACCAAGCAAAGATTGTCCGGCCTCTGTTGCTGCGAATGCCTCCAATGCACCGGCAATGATGCGAATATCAGCACCCTTGATGTTTTCAGCCTGAGCAAGACCGACCTTCTCATTGGCTTCCACCTGACGAATCTGCACAAGGTAACTCT
>JAFTLF010000136.1 GCA_017452885.1 Alphaproteobacteria bacterium | reverse complement strand
CAAACAAATATTTGCCGTTAGCTGAAATATTCAAGCTGTCTGTCAAAGCTAAGATTGTTGCAAAAGCAGTGTTTTGCAAATCTTTTAATGCCGTTGCCTTATCTACGTTCATACTATAAGGTTCGCCGGTTTTAACCCCTTCAGCACCGAGAACGGTGGAACTGCCGTTAATCGTATACAAAGGAAAGCTGAATTTATTACCCTCAAAAACATAATCTTTATTCGTGCCTGCCGGATCAATCTTATCTTTCAAAAGTCCCATAACTTTTTCGGCATAGTCATCATTTCCGGAATCTGCCTGAATAACCGAAAGGTCAATATTATTCGGTTCATCGGCATTATCAGCAAAGGTATATTTTATGCCATCAACAGTAATGGTTTTGCCAAGATAAGAAGCTTCATTATTGTCCGTAAAAGAAATTTCGCCACCTGTCTGATCCGGATTCATATTGTCGGCATCCGAAGCACCGAAAGAATAAAGCATGCTTTTAAAGTCATTTACGGCATTGTTAATTGACTGCATGGATGTATTCATTGCCTTAAGCTCAACATCAAGAAGCTTGTTATTCTCCATAAAGTTTTGGGCAACACCCAATGCCGATTCAAGATTAACAATATTATATGCACTCATGCCATAACCGGAATAAGTCGGAGCTTTTAGACCGGTCGTTGTCTGAAAACTGTATAAATCGATTTGCGATTTTGTACTCAGCGTCCGATTTAACAAATTCATCTAACTGTTATATGTAGGAACTCTAACCATTTCTAAAATCCTCCTATACGATGTCAAGCAGCATATCTAAAATTTCTTTTGATGCTGTAAAGGCTTGCGCACAAGCCGCGTATGTTTGTTGAAAAATAATCATCTGCCCCAATTCTTCATCCAAATCGACACCGCTGAGTTTAGCTTCTTTGGTGGCAATAGAATTGCTAAGCTCGGTTTGATATTGGAATGAGGCTTCGGCATTACTGGTTTGCGAGGCAATGTTGCCGACAAATGTTGCCGCATAATTGGCCAAAGTTGTTTGGGTTCTGGCAATGGTTCCGGACTGCTTAAAGTTATAGCTGTTATTAAATGCCTTGCTCATGACAACAGCCACATCATTAGCAGCCGCATTCAAAGAATATTTGCCGGTTTCTGAGCTATATAGCGGAACTCCGCCGCTGATTAAATCCGGACTGGTTTTAATATCTTCTCGAACGTCAATTTCCATAGCAAGACCAGCGTTCGACGGTTCTAGACCCAAATGTCCGAGTAGATTATCACCCTGAACTTCTGATATTTCCAATTGAGCTCCACTGAGGTCTTCGATTCGCAAAACATAGCCATTGCCGTTGGGGAATAACGATGCCCTGATTGTCCCTTTGAAAGACGGGTTGGTATTGATTGCTTCAACAATATCACTCAATGAGTCATTCGGCGTAACTGTAATCGTACCAAAATTCAATCCGTTAACACTGTCAGAAAAACTGATTATCGAAATATCGTTAATTCCCATATTGGCATTGAGCGGCATAACTTTTGAATCATAAGTTGAGTCGGCTCCATTATCGACAAAGAAGTCATTCAGACCAAAGAAGTTAGAAAATCCTTCAGTTGTCATATCATAATTGCCGTCAGCATTGTTATCAAAACGAATGGTTGCATTTTTTTGCTCTGCACCGGCAGTCGAAGTCGCTTGATCAAAAATACTAATGCCATAATTAGTATCACCGGTATCCATAATCATTTTACCTTCGGCACTTATATATACCTCTGCCTGCGGCAGATTAGCTCCGGTTGGTGAGTTCAACCAATTTTGAATGGTTTCTGTCAAATCACTGATACTACCGTTGCTAAATTTAAGCTCGTCAACCAAGGTTGTTGTAGCAACTTGTTTGCCCTCGGCATCAAAAATGCTCAACCGAACATCACCGTCTTCAATGCTGATGCTTTGCGGATAAGTATCCAACGCCGGATTATTTTTGTTTTGAATAAAAGTTCTTGTGCCGACCAATTTGTCCGGAGTATTGGGATAAGCTGTTCCGCTATTGTGAGCGATATTAATCTGATTTTTCAAAGTTGCAGACAGCTCATCAAGCTGAGTTTGCAAAGAAGATAATGTTTCATCACGAATTTCAATCAGACCTTTAAGCTCTCCGCCTTTAATGGCTTGAGTAATATCTTTATTGTCAACATAAATACCACCGATACCGCCATTGGCATAAGTTGTGGTAGGATTAGTCATAGCCACGCCATTATGCGAAAGCTTGTGAGGGTCATTGTCCAATAAAGTGATACCACCGGTAGTTTGTACAACAATTGCACCGCTTTCACGCTTGAAATAAGATATGTCAATATATTGGCTGAGATCACGTAATGCCTGATCCCGCTTATCTTCCATATCTGCACCGCCGTCATACCCCATAATGTTGTATTTAACAACTTCATCATTCAATTTATCAAGATTATCTAACAGAGTATTGATTTTCTCTACATCAGCAGCAATTTGAGTATCTGCTTGTCCACGCAGACTTTGGATACCCGTAGACAGTTCATTAAGTCGGTTGGTAACAGCAGTCGCTTGATTAAGCAAGTTATATTTACTTGATGAAGAAGTAATATCATTGGCAAAAGTATCAAACGCACTTTGCAAAGTTGAAATATTGGCAGAAATAGAATTATTTCCTTGCGGTGTGCCGAGCATAACTTCAGCCTTGCTCAAAAAGTCATATTTTGATGAAAGATTATTACTCAAAGAGTTTGTTGCCAAATAGCTTTTAAGTAATCCTTCGTCAACAATGCGTTGAGATTGAGCAACATTAACCCCCAGAGGAACTCCGTTCAGAACAGTGTTGACCTGTCCGGCAGTTTTGCGAGTGTATCCTTTTGTGTCAACGTTAGAAATATTGCGACTGATAATATCCAGTTGCGACTGTGCAGCCTTCATACCGGTCAGTGATGTTGACAATCCGTTGATTAATGCCATTTTTCTTCCCCTTTACAATGTTCTATTTATGGCCAAGGCGTTTTTGTTATTATCCAGAGGAGAATAAGTGCCTTGAGAGCCATAAGAGGTTGCGTTACGGTTGTTATTCATCTTTGCTACGCTGATGATTGTATCCATGACAGTTTTGCTGGCTTCCATTCTGGTTTTGAGTAACATCTCATTTTCTTTCAAATGAGCGTCCAGAGATAAGGATAAATCGCGCAACAAAACTTTGTCATCATTATCAAGTTGCTCCAATATCTGATGGTTTTTAATAAAATATGCACTAATGGAACGATAAGCAGAAACCAACTTAGTCTTTTGTTCATAAGCCGCGCTTACGCTAGCTGTATCGAAATCCCGCAGAGCGCTGTTCTCATGCTCCAGAAAATCGACAAAACTACTGACAATTTGCTTGAGTTCTTCAATTTTTGAATTATTTTCGTTTTTCTGTAATTCTTCCATAGTCGTCACCTTTCTTAAGCTTCGATATATCCGTTTTCAGCCATTTCTTGCATTTCAAGAATTGTTCTCATAACCTGATCTTGAACACCGATGCCCCCGAGTTTGGCCATTTCTTTACCATACTCATCCAATAATAAAGAACGATACATTTTTTCGGCTTCACCGCCACCAAACATTCCATTGGTTGATACGCCGTCAAACATGCTTT
>JAFTLF010000135.1 GCA_017452885.1 Alphaproteobacteria bacterium | reverse complement strand
GTTTGAAGCGCATACAGTTTTTATAAATCTTGCGACCTATTTCGGTAGTCGGGACTTTTTTGTCATATATATTATCAAGTTCTTTGCGCCAAGCCTCAAGCAAATCTAATTTTTCTTGCACGGGAGCATCACCATCGACAATATCATCAATATGACGAAAGAAAGCATATATTGTATACATGGCATTACGTTTTGCCGAAGGTAATAATCTCATCCCCCAAAAAAACGAAGTGCCTGATTTTTTGACCATTTTTTGAATATTGTTCATAAAATATTTCCTGCCTTTCCGGTTTTGCGCATCAAACCTTTTATAGTTCCGGCAATCAAAGATTTTATCCAGTCCCAAGTGTTTAATTGTACATGCTCAACGAGCACATCAGTCTTTTCTATCCTTTTTAACATAGAATTAGTTAAGGAAAGGATAATACCTATTTGTATTTTAAGTCTTTTGTTTTTGACCAGAGCCGGTAAAACAGAAGCATCACGCAACATACGATAAAGCTTATCCGTAATCTCGGCAATTAAAGCTTTCAATGCGGGAGAGCTTTTATCAAGATATATATCGCCGAAACGAATGTCATATTTGTTCATCAAATCTTGTGGCAGATAACATCTTTTAAGCAAAACAGCATCGCGTCGCATATCTTGCAAATGATTACTGATTTGCAAAACAGCGCATAAAGTTTCAGTCGGCAAATAAGTCGATGGAGATTCGTCGTATAATGCTAATATAAATCTTCCGACCGGAGCAGCGGATAATCGGCAATAATCAATCAGCTGTTCCCATACTGCAATAGGCTCATTATCGGCATCTTTTTCAAAAGCTTTTAGCAAATCTCCATAAAGCGAGGCATCAAGTTTTTCTTGTGCAAATATACAGCCGAGTTTATGAGCATCTTTCACACCGCCGGAAAACGTTTTGTTATTAAGACCGTCAAAAAAATCACGTTCTATTTGAGCTAATTGCAACAACTTTTCATTTTTTGACAATCGTGAGGAATCTGCAATATCATCAGCCAACCGTGCCACGGCATAATAAGCGCAAACAATCGGGCGTAATTTTTTGCCAACCAAGTTTGCTACCGGAAAGTTTTCCTGATTCATATTTTTTGAAATCGTTTTTGTCATAGTTGAGTAATCCACGGTTGAATATCAGCTAAGGCTCGTTTGCAATAAGCTTGTTTGCGTTCCGTGCCTTTGATTTTTCGGAATTTTCCGTTGTTCGTTTCTTCTCCTGAAATAGTGGGGAAAAGGCCGAAATTGATATTCATTGGTTGATAATTTTCAATGTTGGTATCATCTTGCAAATGAGCAAGCATTGAGCCAAAAGCTGTTGTGCGAGGCGGTAATGCAATGTTTTTTTCAAGTAATTCGCAAGCCGCAAAATAACCAGCCAATAATCCGATAGCAGCACTTTCGACATATCCCTCGCAACCGGTAATTTGTCCGGCAAAGCGAATATGTGGCATATTTTTCAAGCGTAAATATCGGTCAAGCAATAGCGGGCTTTTAATGAACGTGTTTTTATGAATTCCTCCGAGCCTTGCAAATTCAGCATTTTCCAGTCCCGGAATCATGCGAAAAATACGTTCTTGCTCGCCATATCGGAGCTTAGTTTGAAAGCCTACCATATTACGCAAAGTATCTTCTTTGTTGTCTTGCCGCAATTGTACAACAGCATAAGGTTTTACATTCGGCTGATGACTATTGGTCAGCCCTACCGGTTTCATCGGGCCGAATAAAAGAGTATCAGCTCCGCGTTCAGCCATTACTTCTATTGGCAAACAGCCATCAAAATAGGCGGCTTTTTCAAATTCATGAAATTCAACTTTTTGTCCTTTAAGCAGTTCTTCAACAAACGCATAATATTGTTCTTTGTCTAAAGGACAATTGATGTAATCGAATTTATCGCCTTTATCATAACGCGATTGATACCAGGCTTTATCAAAATTTATGCTGTCTTTATAAATTACCGGAGCAATCGCATCAAAAAAGTTGAGATATTGGTTATCTGTTGCTGCCAAAATAGCTTCAATCAACTTAGGAGAGGTCAAGGGACCACTGGCGATAATAAAATGTCCGTCTTTAGGCATCGGTAAAGATGTGATTTCTTCATAAACAAAAGTAATATTGGGGTGTTGTTGCAGTTTTTGCGTAACCATTTGTGCAAATCCGTCACGATCAACTGCTAATGCGCCACCTGCCGGAACTCGACACTCATCGGCACATTCCATAATAAGCGAGCCGGCCATTCGCATTTCTTGGTGCAAGAGGCCTACAGCGCTGTTGGTGCTGTCATCAGAACGCAAAGAATTTGAACATACAAGCTCTGCACAATAGTGAGTTTTATGTGCAGGTGATAATTTATGCGGCCTCATTTCATGGATAACAACATTTATACCGCGTTTAGCCAGTTGCCACGCAGCTTCCGAGCCGGCTAAACCGGCACCAATTATGTTTATATTGGTATGAGCCATTTTATCTTCCTTTTGTAAAATAAGCACTTTATAAAGTCTTTACCGCAAAAAGTAAATAAAAACTTCTATTTGATAAGTCGAGGGAAATGTTTGCCAAAAGCCGGAAAAATGAATATAGTAAAACAAATTTTGAGTTTTTAAGGGACAACTATGCCTTATTTGATGTTGTTTGGGTTGTTTGGAACCCTGATGATTAGTCTTCCGGCTTTGGCTAGCGAAGATATGGATAGTGTTATGTTCGGAGCAGAAACTCCGGTCGAAACCGTAGAGCCTGTTACAGAAACTGCGGCTCCATCACTTTCCATGGTCAATATTCAAAATGGCCCTCCGGTAGAAGAATATTCTGAAGAAATGGATTTTATGGATGATGAAGCAGAAGATAATTTTTTTGAAGAAGGAGTTCCTCCGACACCGGTAAATATTTCCTCTGTTTCCGAGCCACCAACGGTAGAAGAAAAAGTTGTGGAAGAAGCGAAACCTGCCTCAGCCCCGATTCCACAAATTAAAAAAGGCGACAATCTGACAGATGCGCTTAAAAATGATCAGGCACAAACCAAGCCAAAGATTGCTTTGCCCCAAGTTGATGGAACTTGGGTAGATAAATTGGTAGCATCTAATCCGCTGGATATGCTCAATGCCGAAAAAAAATCTGGTAGTGAGCTTGAGAAAATGGTGAATGATGCACGCAAAGATGGAAGAAAAAGCCAAAGATCCAATGCGTCGGTTTTTGATATTTCCGGTGTTATGTTGCGAATGAGCTTGTCACAAGTAGATGACATTATGAAAAATCGCGGTTTTCAAAAAATTATGCAAAAATATCAAATTCCCAATTTTATCAAATGGCGTAATGAAGAATATTGTCGCAGCAGCGGTGTTGTCGGCTACGAACGCACACAAGCCTGTATTGTTCAAAAAGCCAAAAAGGATTTGCACGAATATGTGCAAACGGTCAAATATGCCAAATATGACACCAAAGAAGAAATCGAAGTAACCTTGACCAGTAATTTTACCGAAAACAAAGTTTACAAAATTGAATATACTTCAATGGCTTCAAGCATTACCGGCAATAGCCAAAAGGCAATTTATCTGCGTAATATAAAAATTTATGACTTTTGGAAAAAAATTAACCAAAAATATGGTAAACCGGATGATAAAGAAGCTGTTACTTGGGGCATGGGCGGTAACAAACCATACTTAAAAGCCAAAACAGGGTGGCTCTTGTTGGAGGATACCATGTTGCGGGAGTTGGATTATACCCGAATGTCGCGAGAAGATCAGCGTTATCTGAATACCGATTTATATAGTTTTTAGAAAGTAAAATTTATATGAAACAGAATTTATCCGAATTGATTTGTACCCGTTTATGCCACGATATTATCGGCAACATAGGCGCTGTTGCCAATGCTGTGGAGCTGTTGGAAGAAGGAGATATGGATTTTCTGGACGACATCAAATCGATTCTCAAAACCAGCTCCGGTGTATTGTCGGCGCGGATGAAATTCTTTCGGCTCGCGTTTGGGCTGAATAATGCCAATTTAGAAAATCAGGATATGCTCAAAGACACGGCAAAAGACTATTTGTCAACATTAGGAAATCGCAGTTGTCCTCTGCAATTGGATTGGACATTTGTTGATGCAAAATATGCCAAAGTTGCTTTGCTTGGCATTATGTGTATTGCTGATATATTGATTCGCGGCGGACAAATAAGTGTTCGACCATATCAAAACGGCATTATGGTCGTTCACAATGAAGACGCTCAAGTTTCTGCAGACAAAGTCATTCAGTTGAAAGAGGCTGTCAATTCCGGAGAAGTCGGAGAAAACGCACAATTTGCAGCGGTGGCATATTTGCTTAAATTGATAAAAGACACCGGTATGCAAATATATATGGTTAACGGTGCCGGTTTGGGATTTGTTTTTGAATAACGGAGATTTATAAATGTTACGTTGTATCATCGCTGACGATTCCAAGATAATGCGAATGCTTTTGCGTAAAATAATGGAGAATTTAAATTTTTACGTTGATGAGGCCGAAGACGGTGAAGAAGTTATAGAATTATGCGCTCAGACATCTGCCGATTTAATTATCAGCGACTGGGATCTTCCTTTAATGGATGGCATTGACGTATTGTATAAAATACGTTCCGATCGCAAGATTAAACAACCGAAATTTATTTTCTGTTCATATCAGAAAGATCCTCAAATTATACGACAGGCGTTGGACGGCGGTGCCGATGATTTTATAATGCGTCCCTTTGATGAAGATATTATTGCGGCAAAACTTGCAATCTTAAAACTGGTATAGAGAGGAAAAATGAAAAAACAGGATTTTGAGTTTTTAATTAATTTGCTTCGCCAGAATGCCGGTTGGGAGTTTGATGAAGAACAATATTTCATTATCGATAAAAAAATTTCAAATTTTATTCGCGAAAAGTCCTATCCTAGCGTAGAAGATTTGGTGGCAGAACTCAAAGTCGGATCTCGGGCGTTAATTGCTCAGGTTGTTGAGAGTATGGCTTTTTCCGATACGTCTTTTTGTCGTGATTATGATGTTTATGAACAGTTTAAGGATGTTTTGTTGCCTCGTATAATAGATAACAATCGTTCCGGAAAAAAATTGCGTTTTTGGTCACTGGGCTGCAGCACCGGACAAGAAGCTTACTCTGTAGCTTTTGCTCTCAAGAAAAAACTTATCGGAATTGAAAATTGGGACATTCATGTATTAGGTACCGACATTTCGTCTTTGGCAATCGCTAAAGCTCAGAAGGGGCTGTATAATAATTTTGAAGTGCAAATGGGGCTGAATGCTAATAGTATACTGGAATTTTTTATATCGGAAGGTGAACATTGGCGTATTACTCCGGACATATACGAACTGGTGGAATTTCGTCGTTATAATATGCTTGATCGCCTCACAACCAATGTGCAATATGATGTTATTATATGTCGCAATGTTTTGCGTTATTTCGCACCGGAATATCAGGAGCAAATTTTGGCGCGTATCAGTCAGGTTCAAACGCCAAACGGAATTTTATATTTAGGTAAAAATGAGCAAATTTCGGTGATAGATAAATTTTATGAAAGAATTAACGGTTTTGACTGTGCCTATATGTGTAAAAATATTGGGTTGGATCGACCGCGACTGCATGACATATCAACTACATCGGGTTCAGAAAGTTTGGCAATGCCCAGTTTCGTTCGTCCTAATATGTTATCAGAAAAACGCCCGTTTGCTGCCGAGGCATTTAAAGCCGGTGTGTTTAAAAAATAAACTTTAAAAAAAGGCGTATCCATGATAAATTGTCATTAAAGGAGAGCCGATTATGAATTTTGAAAAATTTAATGACGTAAATTGTCGTATTGATGATATTCAAAATAATGATGAAATTCCCATTGGTGGAAGTATGGGTAATCTTAATACTGTTGTTACGGCAGATATTGATAATTTTGAGCATTTTTTTCAAATCGTTGAGAAAAACGCGTCAAGGTTTGAGCAAAAAGAAGATATGAAAACATGGCTTGCAGAAGAGGCTCCTGATTTTGATGTGAGAGCCTTTGCACATATGTATGCTTTTGACAATGTTCTGAGAATAGTATATCCCGATTTATCGGTCAACGAATCATCAAGAGAAAAATTTTATAACGAGGATAAACACAAAACACTGTCTCAAGCGTTTAAGGCCGGAGTATGTCGATGTGCCGAAATTGCTAT
>JAFTLF010000134.1 GCA_017452885.1 Alphaproteobacteria bacterium | reverse complement strand
ATCAACCAAGACCTGAGCATTAGCTCCGGGATATGTGGTGCTGACAACAATTTGCGGCGGGGTAATTTGAGGATATTGCGAAACCGGCAAAACAGCCATTGCCAGAAGTCCTAAAAGAATCATGATAATAGCAATTACGCCGGCAAAACGCGGTTTATCAATAAAATATTCCGAAAACATCTATTTTTGCTCCTACCGAGGTTGATCATCAACTTTAATTTTAACTTTGGTTTGTTCTGAAATTGACGGAACATTATCAATAACCAAATATTCATTATTCTGAAAACGATTACCGACAACATAATTATTATCAACAGTAGCCAAAACATTAAGTTTGGTTTTTATAAGCTTGTTGTTGCGAATTATGTGAGCAAAAATTCCTTCGGGTGTAAGCCGTGCATGATTCTGTGCAATCAGAAAAACATCCTTAAATTGCTTTTGCAACAAAACATCAACATAAGCATTGGCAACAAGCTCTTTATCGGGGTTTTTAAAATCAGCATAAACGGCTATTGAATTGGTAGAATTATTTATTTGATTATCGGTAAATTTAAAAACACCATCTTCTTTATATATCTGACCATTGGCTAATTTGATTTTGATTTTTTGTCCGTCAAATAATGTGGAAGAAGAATTTTGCAAATTAAGATATTCTTTATCACTAACGGAAAAAACCACGCGAATCGGATTATATTGTACAATCGAAAGCAATGCACCCGAATTGGGAGCAACATAATTTCCGGGGGTTAATGCAACATTGCCCACCGTACCATCTATTGAAGCTTGCAACAAAGTGTAATCAAGCATAACTTTGGCTTTTTGAACATCGGCATCTGCAGCAGCTAATGAGGCTTGAGCTGCTAAAAATTTGGCTTGAGCATTATCATATTCGGTTTGAGAAATTGCTTTTGAACCAACTTTTTTAACTCTGTCAAAATATATTTTGGCATTATTAAATTCTGCTCTGGACTGATTGCGCGAAGCAATGGCTGCATCATAATCAGCTTTGTATTCTCGTTGGTCAATCATCAGCAAATTGTCACCTATCTTAACATCTTGTCCTCCCTCAACCCATACATCGGAAATATAACCGCTGACATTCGAAACCAAAGAAACTTGATGAATCGGCGTGACATAACCAATATACTCGGTTGAGGCAGATACATTGCGTTTTTTTAATGGAATAACACGTAATTCTATTTCTGATGAAGGTGCCGGAATTGCCGAATCTGCCGTTTGCATATCGGCAAAATAAGCGGCCAAAATAAAAATAATTGTAAGTAACACCCACCACAGGCGCCGCAAAAAATAGCGTTTGAAATTTTCAGGCATTTTGTTTTTCTCCCTAAACTAAGGATTTGTTTTTTAAATAATCGGGATAAGCCATAATTCAATATGACTAATAAAAGGAATTTGTTTATTTGTAAGGAAATGCTCTTGGCGAAAAATAAAATATGTTATATAGTGAGGGCAATTGTGAGATTTTAAAAACTAATAATGATTTAAGGTACTACAATGGTAAAGAATAGAAAAATTAAACCGGTTGTTTTGCAAGTATTACCAGAATTAGAACACGGCGGAGTTGAAGCCGGAACAATTGAGATTGCAACCGAACTCAAAGCCAGAGGCATTAAAAATTTTGTAGCTTCAAAAGGTGGGCGCTTGACCTATGAATTGGAAAAGAGCCAAATTCCTCATCTTACATTGGATTTGAAAACCAAAAATCCGTTAAAACTTTATCTTAACTCTAAAAAACTTGAAAAATTTATTAAAGATAATGACATAAATATTGTGCATGCTCGTTCACGCGCTCCGGCATGGAGTGCGTATTGGGCGGCCAAACGCGCCGGCGT
>JAFTLF010000133.1 GCA_017452885.1 Alphaproteobacteria bacterium | reverse complement strand
TTAAATTTTATCGTAAATGGCTTAAAAATAATTATTCCGAGGTTGATAGTATATCAGAAACGGAAGCAGCTTTTATTGCCAATGGTATTTTTGACAGTTGGAAAGAAGATAAATATCCGATATATGTAGAACGAAATGTCCGTCGAGCAATACATATATTGCGAGACGCTGATTATAACGGGTGTCAGGATAATCATGAAGAACATGATAAGCTCATGTATGATATATTTAATATTGACGATATAAATTTTTACCAATATATCGCAGGTCGAGAACAGGAATTTATTGCAGAACTTCCGCAAAAACATAAAAATAGATTTTCCGCATTAATTAGAGCCAAAAAGAAAAAAATGGATTACTTTCAAAAAGTTGGTCAAATAACTCAAAATGATCCCCAAAAGAAGAGAACACATTTTGCAAATTTAAAATTCAAATATGAGTGGAATAAATTTATAGGAAAAATAACCGGACGTAGCTAGTTGTATATTTATTTATCGTTTATTAACTCAATATGCGCATAATCAACCAAGATTAATAAGTTAGGAAAAAATATGAATTTGTTTTTTGAATTTATAGGCTATTTTGCCGGTGTTTGCATGGCGATTTCCTTTATGCCTCAGGCAATAAAGACTTGTCGCACCAAAGATGTCAGCGGTTTTTCACTGGGTACATATATAATCTACAATCTGGGAGTCATTTGTTGGGTTATTTACGGATGGTTTTTGGGCTCGGTGCAGATGGTTGTATTTAATAGCTTATGTTTGTGTTTTTCGTTGCCGATTTTATACATGGTTATCAAATATCACAAAAAAACAAAATAAAACTGATGCAAAATAGGTTGACAAAAGCTTTTAAGGTGTTATCTTTTGCGGCGACATTTTTATAGATATTAACTTATGAAGACCCAAGAAGTTAAGACAGCACCTCGTAAAATCGACGCTGTCAATGTAGTATGGCGCAGTCATGCTGCAAGTATTTTGAGAAAGGTTTGTCCCAGTTTGGCAGATAAGGATGTCAATCTCGGTCGCCTCTCTTTTAGTGAGAAAAATTATAATCGTATACACGGTTATGTAGTGTTTTATGCGCTTGTTGCACGAGCCAACCTGTCTTTACGACAAAGGTTTGCATTGTGGTTGAAGGGTAATAAACAGGATGATTTCCTTGTTATAGTCAAAGCTTTCAAAAACGAAAAGAATACACCGCGCAAGGCGATAGTTCTTCCGTTTGAAGCTTTGTCAAGTGAGATGAATTATCTTCCCAACAACACGTTCCGCGCGGTAGTAAATACTGAATGGCGTTATGCTGTTCGCGGAGATGATTGTGAAATCTTGACGGAGTATTACTACCAGCAGGAAAAGCGCGAGCAAAAATAGCATTAATTTGTACTAAAGAAAAAGCCTCCGCAATATAGATTGCCGAGGCTTTTTTGTGTTCAAAGCCAAAATTTTGTTGCAAAAAATCATCATGGATATATATTGAGCGCAGTTAATTTATACATATAAGGAGAAAAATATGCCTTTAGTTACTATGCGCCAGATTCTCGACCACGCAGCCGAAAATAATTATGGCGTTCCTGCTTTCAACATCAATGATATGGAACAAGTTTTGGCGGTTATGAATGCCGCTCGCAAAGTTAATGCTCCGGTTATTCTCCAAACCTCAACCGGCGCGCGCAAATTTGCCGGTGATCCGATGATTCGTCATATGGTTGCTGCAGCAATAGAAATGTATCCGGAACTGCCGGTTTGTATTCACCAAGATCATGGTTCTTCGGTTGATGTTTGCCAGTCTGCCATTGTTAATGGTTACAGCTCTGTTATGATGGATGGTTCTTTGGCTGCTGATGGCAAAACTCCTTCAACCTTTGAATACAATGTTGAAGTAACCAAACAGGTTGTTGCTCGCGCTCATGCTGTTGGAGCTTCGGTTGAAGGTGAATTGGGGGTCATCGGCTCTCTTGAAACCGGAAAAGGTGATAAAGAAGACGGTCATGGTGCTGAAGGGGTTATCTCTAAAGACAAATTGGTTACTAATCCTGATGAAGCCAAAAAATTTGTTGAGTTGACGCATGTTGATGCTTTAGCCGTAGCCGTTGGCACTTCTCACGGTGCTTACAAATTCACCCGTAAACCTGACGGAGAAATTTTGGCAATTGATGTTATTGAAAAAATTCATCAAAAATTGCCTAATACTCATCTGGTTATGCACGGTTCTTCCTCTGTTCCGCAAGAATTGCAAGATTTAATTAATGCTTATGGTGGTGCAATTCCGCAAACCTATGGCGTTCCGGTTGAAGAAATTGTTCGTGGTATCAAATCCGGTGTTCGCAAAGTTAATGTTGATACAGATTGTCGCATGGCGATTACCGGCGCTATTCGTAAAGTATTTGCTGAAAATCCCAAAGAGTTTGATCCTCGCAAATATCTCAAACCGGCTATGGAAGAAATGCAGAAAGTTTGCGAAGCTCGTTATATTTCTTTTGGTGCTGCGGGTCATGCAGATAAGATTAAGCCGATGTTGATGTCGGATATGGCAAAACGTTACGCAAACGGCGAAATATAATCGTTATTTAAACCAAATAACCCCTGCAAAATTTTGCAGGGGTTATTTTTGTTTGTAGAAACTTGACTATTGTGATAAAGTTTGGTATTCTTGTATATAATTACAATTTATTACAGGTAGGTAATTGACAAAACGGAGGCCGCCATGAAGAAGATGTATATTACAAGGATTGTGATGTTGTCGGTAGCGATGTGCGCATTTATAAGTTCTTCCGCTCTGGCAGATATTAAGTGGCTTCCTAAGTTTCAAGACGGCGTTACCAGAAGTCGTGTCAATAATGCCAATAGTAAGTCAATGGCCAATCCTTTAAGTTGTGAAGCTAAAGGATGGCTATCCGAGAAACCCGCCAATTTAACTTGCTCACCTAAATACCTTGTTGGCGGGATAAAATGTTGGTCGGATTGTCAATGCGATCCCAAATATAAGTATGTGGCCGGTAAAGGTGTTACTAACGGTTGTCCGAACGGACAAACCGTTAATAATGACAGTTGCGGCGGCAAATATTCGGGATGCGTCGATTGTTCGACCAACGCTACTGTAAGTTCGGGTTGGGGAACTGATTATAAAAGCGGCTCAAATGTGGCGGTTATGACCAATTTTGGGACTTGCGCCAATTACTACTATTCATGCAACAGCGGCTATAAGTCGGCAACAACGCAATCAAGTTCATATTATTTGCAAACCGGTCCTTGGAATTGGATTAGCTGTGGCACTAATGAGAAAGCCATAAACCAAGACGGAACTTCCAACACACCGAAATTGTGCCAAAAGTGCCAAGCAAAGGTTTGTGCGGACTATAACTCCGGCTATGTAGCAGCAAATGACACCACTAAAGCCTGTACCAAGGTTAATTCGGATGACGTTGGCGGATTGAATTGTTGGTCTTGTGTTGCCTGCGACACATCCATTTATAAATATGATTCAAGCAATTGCCCAAGTCCAAAGATAATTGGAACAGATAAGTGCAACGGCAAAGCCTCAACTTGCTCTTGTCCGGCAACAGTTAGCTGTGGAGCAGGTATCACTTGTAAAACACAAGCTCCAAGTGGATGCTCCGGATGTATTGAATGCAATACCTGTCCGAATGAAGGAACGCTTGCTTCTTGTCCGACAGGGTATGCTTGTACCTACGAGGAATGTTCTCAAAAGTATTATATCACCGGTTGTGCTA